>DATKPL010000189.1:0-6304 GCA_035524155.1 Rhizomicrobium sp. | reverse complement strand
CAGGCGTCGCCGTAATCCTGGCGCGCCCTGGCCGCCAGCGCGGCGAGCGGGGGCAGGGCGGCGACGCGTCCGGTGAGCGCGGCCGTCATGGGCGCGGTCTTCCTGAAGATCGTTCCTATTTTCGGAAAGCGGTCGGTCATGGTGGACCAGAGCGTGGCGCTCACCACATCGGCGATGCCGGGTTCGTCGCCGCCCAGCAGATAGCCGGAATTCGCTTTCAAGCCGTGACGCGCGCCGGTTTCTTCCCAGATCGACATCCATTTCTTCAGGCGCGGCACGAATTCCTTCCAGCGCTTGTCGGTCCACATCAGGCGTCCGCCGTCCAAGGTCATCTCGTCGATCACGTCATTGGCGTCATTGACGGTCTTGAGGGTGAGCGCGCGCAATTCCGGCGTCGCGGGCAGCAGATTCAAGCTTTCGCCCAGATAGAGGATGATCGCCGGCATCTGGGCGATGACCGCACCGGTCTTTTTGTCGATCAGCAAAGGCGGACCCATGAAGGGCAGGGGCATCTTCTTCACCGGGCCGCCGATCATTTTCATGATTGCGTCGTCGCCCGCTTCCTTCCAGCTCTTGCCGGCATGGGCCAGGACCGCGCGCACGAATTGACCGCGGAAGGGGACGGACCAGTAATAGAGTTCGTAATCGGGCATGGGCTTTCGGTCGGTTGCAGTTCGAGCGGTAACGCGGCGCGTTGCGGGCGGTTTCGGGGCCCAGTCTAGGATTGTGGCCAGCGGTTTGGAACGACAAGCCGATAAAGCCACGTCATCAGCGTCGTGCAGCTAGCGTGGATGCCGGAGCTCTGTTCCGCTTCGATGATGGCATCGTCATTGACATAGTCGGCGGGAAGTTTTCCCAGATCGGGCGTACCGGTTTCGCCGCGCTCGCGCATGCATATTATTTAGCACGCGTTTGGGAAATTGGCGACCCCGGGAAGACTCGAACTTCCGGCCCTCGGTTTAGGAAACCGATGCTCTATCCGGCTGAGCTACGGGGTCGCTTAAGCCGATTTCTGCCCCGGTTTTATTCCGCCGGGCAAGCCTTTTCTCCGCTCGCTGCATTTTCCGGTCTAACGCTTGGCCAGCAGCATCAAGGGATTGGGTTTGGGCTCGGCCACCTTGGCCAGGGTGTTGACGTCGCGATGCTGAAACGCCTGGGCGCGCCCGCGCACCATCAGCATCGTTTCCTGCACATAGCTCCAGCTGCCGTCGGGGTGGAACGTCACTTCGACACGATAGGAATCCGTGCGAAACGCCTGTTCGAGAAATTCCGTGGAACAGATGCCGTATCCGGTTTCGCCGCGTCTGGCGGTCAGGACCAGGCCGGTCGCGTCCGGCGCGGCATGGCCCGACGCCAGGGCGGCCTGGCCGCGCGGGATCGCCAATGTCTGCAGGACAAGATGGGTGGCCGGCTCCTAAAGCCAATAGCCCACCTGATCGTGAAAGGTCGCGTCCTCGTCGGTCGCCAGAATATGGGTGTGATAGCGCAAGCCATAGAAAAGCTGCGGACCGTTCAGCTGATAATCGATGGGCTGAAGCTCGATCCGCTCGATATATTCCTTGCGCTCGGGGCCCGCGGCTTTCGGGTTCAGATCGACGCCCTTGCGCCCCTCCCATGTGCCGGCGAGACGGCGCAGCGGTCCGAGGTTCGCCAGCGTGTCGGGATCGACATTATCGGGTTCGGTGAAAATATCGCCTGGAATATCGCTCATGTTCCCCCCATGCGCGCCGTTTAAAATATCTGAAAATATCCGTCGTCTCTATTTCTCGGGTCCCAGGCTCTCGGGCGAGGTGGACGCATTGTTGATGTCGGCGTTCGCCTTGTTGATCTGGTCGCGGATCGCCCCGACCGAGGCATTGGCCTTGTCGGTGATGCGCTTTACCTCGGCGTCGGCCTGGCCCTGGATCTTCTGTGCGTCACCGGTCGCCTTGTCGATATATTTCTTCAGGCACGCATGATAGGCCTCGGCCTCGCCGTTGAATTTCTTCACTTCGATCTGGTAGAGGGCCGCGTTCGCCGCATCGGTGCTGGTGTTCTTGGCGTCCGCGGCCTGGGGCAGCACCTGGAATTTCGGCGGCGTGCAACGCGGCGCCGGATAGGGGCCGGGCGTCGGGGGAGAGGTTGGCGCGGGCATCTGGGCGGCGGCGTGACCGGCAAGCAGCAGGCTTATTGTTGCCGCTGCAATCGCCCCAGGCGTCCGTCCCATCATGCATCCTCCGGATTCGTGGCCGTACCATAATTCCTATCTTCCGCCAGGCAACCCATATCGCCGGCGGTGGCAGCGGGTTCCGGCTTCCGCTAAAGGAATGCGAAGGAGGTGCGCCGTGACGGATGACGATTTGCGTGGGACCGGGCCGTTTTACCACGGCACGCGGGCGAGCCTCAAAACCGGCGATTTGATCGAGCCGGGGCGCGCTTCCAATTACGGCGACCGGAACAGGAATGCCTATGTCTATCTGACCGGCACGCTGGAGGCCGCGATCTGGGGCGCGGAACTGGCGGCGGGCGATGGGCGGGAACGAATCTATGTGGTCGAGCCCACGGGTGCGATCATGGACGACCCCAATCTCACCAACACGCGCTTTCCCGGCAATCCCACCAGATCGTATCGCTCGCGCGCGGCGCTGCGCGTGACGGGCGAGGTGGCGGAATGGCAAGGCCATCCGCCGGAGATGATCCAGGCGATGAAGGATCGGATCAAGGATCTCAAGCCGCTCGATGATTGACGTGCGCGGACGCCAATTCGCCGCGTGGCCCGCCGGTTTCCCGCGTGATATATCGTCAAATATCACATCAAAATGAGGGAGATTTTATCGTGCGCAAATCGATGATGCCTGTGGCGATGATTTTCGCCGCGCTGGTTGGCCTGGGCGGCGGCGTGGCCATCGCGCAGAATCTGGACGGGATCAAGCTGCCTTCCAAGGAAGAGATGGCGAAATTGCCGGTGCCGGAAGCGGCCGATTATCCGCCCGGCCTGGGCGTGGCGCTGGATGTGCCCAACGCCAAGGAATTGCCCGACCCCAAGCTGATCTACAAAGACGTGTTCGACCTGCCGACCGGCGGCAAGACGCCCAGCGACGTCAATCCCGGCCTTCTCACCGTGGCGCGCTTTGTCAACACCTTGGCGAAATATGGCGTGCCCGCCGATCACCGCAAATTCGTGGTGGTGTTCCATCGTGGAAGCACCGACGCGATCCTGGACAATGACGCCTACAAGGCGCGCCACCATGTCGACAATCCCAACATCAGGATCATGCAGAGCCTGAGCAAGGCGGGTGTGCTGTTCAAGGTGTGCGGCCAGTCGGTGCTGTTCGGCCATATCGACCAGAAGACCATCCAGCCCATCGTCGAAGTCGATCTGTGGGCCGGCACCACCATCCTCAACCTCACCGCGCGCGGCTATGTGCATCTGGGCGGCGAGAGCTGATACCTGAGACTTGAATTGAAAGCCCGCCCGGTTCGCGCCGGGCGGGTCGTGCACGAAGCCGTGAAGATAAAGCGATCGCGGCGCGCCTATTCCAGGTCCGCATAGGGCCTTACGCTCTCGGCCACGGAGTCGGCGATGTGTTCCTTGCTGATCACGCCAATGACAGTGCGTGCGCGGGGAACACCGCCCGCCTGCACCACCACCGTCATCGAGGCCTTGCGGCGCCACATCCGGTTGATCACGTTGAACATGATGTCGTCGCGCCGGGCCACCGCGAAATTGCCGCTGGCCGCCTGACCCAGGCGCACGCCCGTCGCGACGCCGGCCGGCACCTGCCGCAACGCCGTATTCACCCGCAAGACGCCGGTCAGCCGATCGCCATGGACGATCACGACATGGCGCAGCCTGCCTTCATGCGGCAGCTTGAGGAATTCGTCGAATGGCATGTCGTCGCCAAGGACGAGAATGTCCTTGTCCATCACTTCGCCGGCCCTGCGCACCAGGAACATGTTGGCATGCAGGGCCTTGGGGATGAAGTGGCGCCGCGCCTGCAATTTGATGGTGTAGATGTTCTCGCGCGACAGGACGCGGCGGATGCCGATGCTGACCGCGACCGCGATGATCATCGGCACGACGATGGCGTAATCCAGCGTCATCTCGAAGATCATCGTCACGGCCGTCATTGCCGCGCCGGTGCCGCCGCCGACCATCGCCGCCATGCCGACCATGGCGAAGGCCGGGACGCTGATGTCCAAGCCGGGAAAGAGGAAATGCGCGCCCGATCCCAAAAAGCCCCCCAGGGTCGCGCCCATGAAGAGAGAAGGCGAGAAGATGCCGCCCGAGGATCCCGAGCCCAGGCTCAGCGAGGTGGCGGCCAGTTTCGCCAGGAACAACAGCGCCAGGAATGGCGCGAAACGCAGCGAGCCCAGAAGTATGTCCTGGACCGCCGCGTAGCCGACACCCTGGATGTAGTAATGCCCGGAAAAGACGAAAAGCAGATACATCGCAATGCCGACCGCGCCCATGCCAAGCGCATGCCTGAGATAGGGATTGTGCAGCCGCTCGAACCACTCTTCCGTGGCGTGGAGGGTGCGGACAAAACCCGCCGCCCCGATCCCCGTGCATAGGCCAAGCACGGCATAAAGTATGAGCACATAGGAGCCGGACACGTGCGGGGACAAGGTGCCGACGGCCGGCACCTCGAAAGCCGGACGCTGGCCGAAGAAGATGCGGCCGATGAACGTCGCGGTGCCGGTTGCCAAAGCGACGGGGAGGAAGGTGCGGGTGCTTACCTCGGGCAGCATCAGCTCGACGGCGAACAGCACGCCGCCGATGGGCGTGTTGAATGTCGCCGCTATGCCGGCTCCCGCACCGGCGGCGACCAGCGTGATCCGCTGCCAGACTTCAAGTCCCAGCAGGCTCGCCAGGCTGGAGCCCAGGGACGCACCGATCTGGATGATGGGGCCCTCGCGCCCGACTGCCGAGCCGCTGCCGATGGCAAGCGCGGATGCGAGGGATTTCACGATCGCCACGGTCGGCCGGATGCGGCCTTCCTTGTAGAAAATCGCGTCCATCACTTCCGGCACGCCATGGCCGCGCGCCTCGGGCGCGAAATGCCTGACGAGAAAGACGACGCCCATGCCGCCGATGACGGGCGCGAGGATCACCAGCGGCCCCCATGGCGAGGCCGGTGTGTGGGTGTTGGCGTTATACGCCGCCGACAACTGGCCCAGGAAAAACAAATTGTGCACGAATGCGATCAGGGCGCGAAAAAAGATCGCGCCGAATCCCGTGATGACTCCCAGGAGAATGGCGATGATGGAGAAGGTGAAAGGATTGATCAGAGACCGCGGCGGTTGACGGGTCGCTGGCGCCCCTGCTGTTTCATCCACCATGCTCATTGTAAGCACCTGCCATAGCACAAAGGACGGTTCAAGCCGGCGCCAAGGTTGCCTCCCCCGGCGATCGGCCTAAGATGAAGCGATCGTGTTTGGGAACATGAAGATGATTTCCGCACCCAATATCCGGTGGCCGGCAGAATTGCTTGAACGCGGCCCGGAAAACGATCGGGACATTCTGCTGGTGGGCGATGCGATTGTCGGCGGAATAACGTTTAAAGTCGTGGCCTTACGGGTGTCGGAACACGGGAGAGGCCCGGATTTCCGTGCCGATATCGCCGCAGAGGAATATCCGGCTTCGCTGGAAAGCATGATGGAAAGCATCGAGGATCTGACGGATTCCATCGAACCTGCGGCCATAGAAATGAATGGCGGACGATACATCCTCTGGATGGTTCCGTATCCGGCTCGTTAGCAGGAAAAATTTTTCCTGTTGCCGCATGCGGCAACAACTGATGCGGTTGTCGTTTTGTGGTTCAACGCAGCCAGCGATAGTCGGGCAGCGCCATGCGATCCATGACGTCGCGGCCCATGCCGAACTTCGCCACGCCCGGGATGGCAAAGCTGCGTATCACCATGTTGCGGAACCAGAGGCCGAAACGGGTCTTGGGCGCGAATGCGCTGGCGAAACGTTCCGCGCCGCGCTGCTTTCCCGAGATGAACGGCTTGAGGAGGGATTCATGGCGGCGGAAGGCCTCGAGCGGATCCCTGGGATTCCTCGCCAGCTCGCCGGCAAGCATATAGGCGGACAGCATGGCGAGCGCCGAGCCCTGGCCGGCGGTCAGGGATACGCAAAACGCCGCGTCGCCGATCAATGCGATACGCCCTTTCGACCAGCGAGGCATGCGTATCTGGCTGACGCGGTCAAAGTAGAGGTCTTGCGTGCGATCCAGTTCTTCGAGAATGCGCCGGCATTCCCATCCTCCTTCGCCATAGACCGCGCGGAGCGCCGCTTTTTGCGACGCCGCGTCCGCCGATC
>DATKPL010000188.1:0-5451 GCA_035524155.1 Rhizomicrobium sp. | reverse complement strand
GAATAGATCGTCCAGCCGCTTCAACATTTGAGGACCGCAAATGCCCAGTTCCTTCTTCTGGTACGACGTGATGACCACCGACACCAAAGCGGCGCAGAAATTCTATTGCGACGTGGTGGGCTGGACCGCGGAAGACATGGGAAAATTCGGCCAGGACTACATCGTCTTCAACACGCGCGGCCAAGGCGTCGCCGGCTTGATGAACATCCCGGAAGGCGCGGCCCAGCATGGCGCCCGCCCAGGCTGGATGGGCTATATCGGCGTTGATGACGTGGATGGAGCTGCCCAGCGCCTCAAGCAGGAAGGCGGCCAGGTCCTTCGCGGACCGATCGACGTGCCGGGCATCATCCGTTTTGCCGTGGCAACCGATCCGCAAGGCGCGCCGTTCATGATCGCCAAGGGCCTTCGTCCCCAGGACGCGCCGCCGCCTCTGCCCATCGGCACCGAGGGCACCATCGGCTGGCGCGAGCTCTACGCGGGTGACTGGAAGGCGGTGTTTCCCTTCTACGAAAAGATGTTCGGCTGGACCAAGGCGGACGCCATCGATATGGGCCCGATGGGCACCTATCAGCTGTTCGCCGCGGGCGCCCAGCCCATCGGCGGCATGATGACCAAGCCTGCCAACATGCCGGCGCCGCCGCACTGGGGCTTCTATATCAATGTGCCGGCGATCGACGCGGGCGCGGCCCGGATCACCGCCGGTGGCGGCAAGATCCTCAACGGTCCGCTAGAAGTGCCGGGCGGCCAATGGGTCGTGAACGCGATGGATCCGCAGGGGGCCGCCTTCTCGCTGGTGGCGAACAAGCGCTGAGCACTATGTCGCGTGGGCCTTGGCCCAGCGGACGACTTCTTCATGGGTGGCGAACCACACGCCTTTCCTGGCTTTGGCGTGACGGATCAGTTCGTCCAATATCCAGATGCGCGAGCGGTAGCCGATGATATGGGGATGGCAGGTGAGCTGGAAGATCGCGCCGTCGTCATAAGCCGCGTCGAATTCGCGGCGGAAAATCTCGAACACGTCGGTGGGCGGCGTATAGGGCCGCTGCGCCTGGAAGCGGTTCATCATGAAATAGACCGCGTCGTCGCGCACCCATTCCACCGGCAGCTCGACCACGCCGCTGGGCGCGCCATCAAGCAGCAATTCGTAGCAGTCCTCGTCCGCCATCAGAGACGAATCGTAGAGCAGCCCCATTTCCTTTTCGATCTGCAAGGTGTGCGGGCTAAAATCCCAGGACGGCGTGCGCAATCCCACCGGGCGCTGGCCGGTGATCTTGGTCAACGCATCGGACGAGCGCAGCATCAGGTCGCGCTCCTCTTCATAACTGAGCCCGGAATTGAGCTCGTGGATCCAGCCATGGATGCCGATTTCATGTCCAGGCTTGGTCAGGCTTTTCTGCTCGTCGGGATAAAGCAGCGCCGACACGGCCGGCACATAGAACGACGCGCGTACATCGTGATGCTTGAGAAGCGCGGCGATGCGCGGCACGCCCACCCGCGCGCCATACTGGCCCCAGGCCATGCGGCCGATGGATTTGCCGCCGTCGCGCAGCTCATTGGTCTCGTGATCGGAATCGAACGACAGCGCAAAGGTGCAACGCGCGCCATCAGGCCAGGATTTGGGCCTGAGCGTTCTTCCCGCCCGCACTTGATTGACCAGCCCGCGCCAATGCGCTTCGGGCCATTGCCAGGGATGCACGTCCTTATCCATCGCGGGAATCCTTCAACGGCAGGATCGCTGCCAGCGAAATCAGCGCGCCGCCCACGATATAGAGCGCGGGCGACAATGGCGAACCCGTGGCTTTGACCAGCCAGGTGGAAATGAAGGGTCCGAAACCGCCGAACAGAGCGGTCGCCAGACTGTAGCCAGTAGACATCCACAACAGCCGCGAAGCAGGCGGGAATATCTCGTTCATGGCAGCCGGCGCGCCGCCGGAATAGATCGCCGTCATCAGCGCGAACAGGATCTGCGCCAGGATGATGGGCAGCATGGTGGCGCTGCTCACAATTAACAGAAACAGCGGATAGGTCAGGAGGACAAAACCCGCGGCGCTGACCAGGAGCAAGGGTTTGCGTCCCACTCGATCGGCCAGGCCGCCGAAGAGTGGCGTGGTCACCGCCAGAATGAATAGGCTGAGCGCGTTCGACCAGAGCGCCGCGGCAGGCCCCAGCCGCGAGAAATGCGCCGTGAACACCGGCATGTAAGTGAGGATGGCGTAATAGGCCACCGTCCAGATCACGGTGATGCCGATGGCGCGTCCTGCCAGTTTCACGCCCGCCCCGATCGCAACCGGCGCGCCCGCACGAGTCTTGAACACCGGTGTTTCTTCCACTTCGCGCCAAGTGTAGAGGCCCACCGGCAGGATCAGTGCGCCCAGCAGGAACGGAATGCGCCAGCCGAAATCCGCCATCTGATCCCTGGTGAGCAAGGTGGTGAACAGAGCGGCGACCGCCGAACCCAGCAGCATGCCGCAAGCGACGCTGGATTGCTGGAGGCTGGAAAAGAAACCGCGCCGCCCCCTGGGCGCCCATTCATAAATGAAGGTGGTGGCGCTGGCCCATTCGCCGCCTGCCGAGAATCCCTGGATCAGGCGGCAGAGCATCAACAGCCACGGCGCCAGGGGACCGATCGCGGCGCGCGACGGCACCAGACCGATCCCCGCCGTGCCGATGGCCATCAGGAAGATGGTGAGCAGCAGCGCCGCCTTGCGGCCTTTGATGTCGCCCAGTCGCCCGATCACGATGCCGCCCAATGGCCGCACCACAAAGCCCAGGCCGAAGGTGGCGAAGACTGCCAGCAGCCCGGCGAAGGGATCGCTGGAAGGAAAAAATTTCAATGCGATCAGGGGCGCCATATAGGCGTAGATCACAAAGTCGTACCATTCGAGCAGATTGCCGCACGCTGCTGCGAGGATGGAGCGCCACAGATGCGGCGCTCCATGATCCTGCGACCCATCCCCGTGCATGCGCCCAGTCCCCACGCCTTTCGCGGGAGCCTAGCGGCGCGCTGGCGCTTTCACCAGCCCGCGCCTGCCGGCTGGCGCGTGGCCACATTGAAGCGATTGAAGACGTTGGTGACCGAGATGGCGAGCAGCAGCGCCGCCAGCCCCTTCTCGTCATAATGACGCGCCGCTTCGTTCCAGACCGCGTCCGGCACCGGGTCACTCCGGTCGGCGAGCCGCGTCACGGCCTCGGTCAGCGCCAATGCCGCACGTTCCGCGTCGGTGAAATAGGGCGCGTCGCGCCAGGCCGCGACGGTGGCCAGCCGTTCTTCCTTCTCGCCGGCCTTGCGGGCCTGCTTGACCCCGCCATCGACGCAAAAGCCGCAACCGTTGATCTGGCTGGCGCGCAGATGCACCAGGGCGTGGGTCGCGGCCGGAAGACCGGCTTTCTCGGCCACGCCATACAGGGTCATGATCGGACCCACGGCTTCGGGCAGGATTTTGGCGGGATTCGCCATCCGAGCTTGCATGATAGTCTCCGTTCGGTGAGGACCGTCACAAACGGTCCGTTGGTTTCGTCATATCCTTGACGATCGAACCCGGAAGGATGTGACCATGACCGATGCGAAATGGTTGGCGGCGAATTTCGAGGCCAACCGGCCGCATCTCAGGAATGTGGCCTACCGGATGCTGGGCTCGCTCAGCGAAGCCGAGGATGCCGTGCAGGAGGCATGGTTTCGACTGAGCGGCACCGACGCGGGCGCAATCCAGAATCTGGGCGGCTGGCTCACCACCGTGGTGGCGCGCATTTCGCTGGACATGCTCCGGTCCCGCAAGGCGCGCCGCGAAGAGATGCTGGAGACCGACAAGGAAAGCGCCAAGCCGTCCACGGCGCCCGATCCGGAGCAGGAAGCGATACTGGCGGAGTCGGTGGGCCTGGCCTTGATGGTGGTGCTGCAGAAGCTCGATCCTGCCGAACGCATCGCCTTTGTGCTGCATGACATGTTCGGCCTGCCTTTCCAGGAGATCGGCACAATTGTCGATCGCACGCCGGACGCCGCACGCCAACTGGCCAGCCGGGCGCGGCGGCGGGTTCAAGGCGCGCCGGCTGCAACCGATACCGACCTTTCGCACCAGCGCGCGGTGGTGGACGCATTCCTGGCCGCATCGCGCAAGGGCGATCTGGAAGGCCTGTTGACGGTGCTGGACCCCGATGTGGAATTCCGCGCCGACGCCGCGGCGGTGCGACTGGGCGGCCCGGCCCGGATCCGTGGCGCACAAGGCGTGGCGAAAGTCTTTTCCGGCCGCGCGCAGGCCGCGAAGGCGGCACTGGTGGATGGCGGATTGGGCCTGGTTGTGGCGCCCAAGGGCCGATTGCTGCTGGCGATGCGCATTCGCGTCCAGAATGGCCGCATTGCGTCATTCCAGGTGATCGCGGACCGCGCAGAGCTGGCGGGCCTCGATCTCTCCCTGCTGCCCGGTACGCTGGAAAGTTAGGTTTCGAACGTGCGAAAAATGGCGGTCATATCCTTGGGCAGGACGGCATCGGTGGTAAAAGTGAAGGTGCCTTTGTCATGCATCTCGCGCGCGCCACGCAGGAAGGCGGCCATCGCCGTGCGCGCCAAGGCGCTGCCCACGCTGATGCGCTTGACGCCGATGGCGGACAATTCGTCCAGGTTGAGCCGCACGCCGGAAAGCCCCATCACCACATTGACGGGCCGCGTGAGCGCATTCACCACACGGACAACGTCCTCGCGCGAACGCAAGCCCGGCGCGTAGAGCACATCGGCGCCGGCTTTCTCATAGGCCTGAAGCCGCTTGATGGTGTCGTCCATGTCGGGCCGGCCATGGAGATAATTCTCCGCCCGCGCCGTCAGGGTGAATTTGTAGGGCAATGATTTGGCCGCAGCCACCGCAGCTTCGATCCGTGCGACCGCGAACCCGAAATCATAGATCGGCGCATCGGGATTGCCGCTGGAATCCTCGATCGAGCCGCCCACGATGCCGGTTGCCTGGGTGAGGTGGATGGTCTCTGCGACCTCTCCCGGGGAATCGCCAAAGCCATTCTCCAGGTCCGCACTCACCGGCAGATCAGTGGCCGACGCCAGATCGGCCGCATTGGCGAAAGTCTCGTCCCGGTCCAGCGTGCCGTCACGTTGGCCGATGGAAAAGGCATACCCCATGCTGGTGGTGGCCAGCGCCTTGAAGCCCAGATGGGCCAGAAGGCGGGCAGAACCTCGATCCCAGGGATTGGGAATGATGAAAGCCCCGGGCCCCTGATGCAGCGCGTAAAACGCATCGGCCTTGGCTTTGGTATCCGGCATGGTCATGGAAATTCCTCCCGCAAGGCAAGCATAGCGCGGATCGCCATGCGCGCATCTCCCAGCTCCCATGCGGAACTAGAAAGTGGACATGCCGGGATATCGAGGGCGGAATGAACGTTGCACCGAGGCGCAACGCGGGAGATTGTCATGCCTTTGGTGAAGTATCGACTTCATGGCCGCCGGCCGCC
>DATKPL010000187.1:0-2237 GCA_035524155.1 Rhizomicrobium sp. | reverse complement strand
CGGCGGCAATAAGGATGGCTTTCATGGCGGGATCTCCCGACGACTCATAAAAGAAACGGTCCGGGATGGCTTACGTTGCGGGAAACCTCTAACAAAAGATGTTTCGAGGGGGTTTTCTTGGTTTCCGTCCCACTTTCCGTGCTCGATCTCTCGCCCATTATCCAGGGCGGTGACGCTGCCCTGGCGCTGAAAAACAGCCTGGATCTCGCCCGCCATGTGGAGCGGCTGGGCTATCGCCGCTATTGGGTGGCCGAGCACCACAACATGCCCGGCATCGCCAGCGCCGCGACCAGCGTGGTAATTGCCCACATCGCCCACGGAACCTCCACTATTCGTGTCGGCGCGGGCGGGATCATGCTGCCCAATCATGCGCCCCTGATTATCGCCGAACAATTCGGCACCCTGGCCGCGCTGTTCCCGGGCCGCATCGATCTGGGTGTGGGCCGCGCGCCCGGCACCGATCCGCGCACGGCGGCAGCGCTCAGGCGCAATCTCAGCGGCGATGTCGATCATTTTCCCCAGGATGTGCTGGAGCTGATCGCCTATCTTGACGATCCGCAATTCAATCAGCCGGTGCGCGCCATTCCGGGCACGGGCAGCAAGGTGCCGGTCTGGATGCTGGGCTCCAGCCTTTATGGCGCGCAACTCGCGGCGGCGTTGGGTCTGCCTTACGCCTTCGCCTCGCATTTCGCGCCGGAGCAACTGAGCGAAGCGCTGGCGCTTTATCGCGCGCAGTTCCGCCCGTCGCGGTTTCTCTCCAAGCCCCATGTGATGCTGGGCCTGAATGTGGTGGTGGCCGAGACAGATGCGGAGGCGAAGCATCTCTTCACCTCGCTGCAACAGGCTTTCATCAACCTGCGTACCGGAAGGGCCGGCCCCTTGCCGCCTCCGGTGGTGGATATACGTCCCTTCCTCGCCGATCCTCGCATCGAAGCGATGCTCAGAAGCGTGCTGGCGGTGGCGCAGGTGGGCGCGCCGGAAACGGTGAAAGCGGGGCTCGCCGCCTTTATCGCCCGCCACCAGCCGGACGAGCTGATGGTGGCGGGACAGGTTTATGACCACGAGGCGCGCAAGCGCTCTTACGAACTCCTTGCGCAGCTCTGATCACCACAGGTGAACCCGCTGCTCGGGCGGCAGATAGTATTTGTCGCCCGGTTGCACATTGAACGCCGCGTACCACTCATCCTGATTGCGGGTGGGACCGATCACGCGGAATTCCGCCGGGCTGTGCTCGTTCGACAGGGTCTGGGTGCGCAGGGATGAATCGCGTTGCTTGGTGCGCCAGATCTGGCCGAACGACAGATAGAAACGCTGGTCGCCGGTCAGGCCATCGATCACCGGCGCGGGCTTGCCATGCAGGGAGATGTGATAGGCCTTGAGCGCGATGGCGATGCCGGCATTGTCGGCGATGTTCTCGCCCAGCGTATTTTCCCCGATCACATGCAGGCCCGGCAGGGGCTCATAGGCGTCATACTGCTTCACCAATTCCTTGGTCTTGGCATCGAAATTGGCGCGATCCTGCGGCGTCCACCAGTTCTGGAACACGCCTTTGCCATTGTACTTGCTGCCCTGGTCGTCGAAGCCATGGCTGATCTCATGGCCGATCACCGCGCCGATGCCGCCATAATTGACCGCGTCATCCGCATTGGGATCGAAGAAAGGCGGCTGCAGAATCGCGGCCGGGAACACGATCTCGTTGAAGGACGGGTTGTAGTAAGCGTTGATGGTGGGCGGCGTCATGCCCCATTCGGTCTTGTCCACCGGCAGGTTGATGCGATTGACCTCGCGATTCCACTCGAACACCGCGCCGCGCTGGATGTCGCCGATGAGATCGTCGCGCTTGACGGTATAGGCGGAATAATCGCGCCAATGGCTGGGATAGCCGATCTTGGGCGTGAATTCGCTGATCTTCTCCAGCGCCTTGGTCCGCGTTTCGGGACTCATCCAGGACAGCGTCTTGATGTCGTCCTTGTAGGCGGCCAGCAGATTGTTTACCAACTGGTCAGCCTTGGCCTTGGACTCGGGTGGGAAATAGCGAGCCACATAAAGCTTGCCCAAGGCTTCGCCCAATAGCGCGTCCAACAGATGAATGCCGCGGGTGGGGCGGTCGAGCTGCTGGGTGCGTCCGCCCAGCACGGTGCCATAAAAGGCGAAGTCGCGGTCATCGAAGCGCTTGGGCAGATAGGCCGCGTAATGGTGCAGATAATGCACCGTGAGATAATCGCGCCAAGTCGAGA
>DATKPL010000186.1:0-3046 GCA_035524155.1 Rhizomicrobium sp. | reverse complement strand
GTCGTTCTTGAAAATGATCTGATGGTTGCGGGGATAGGCATCATAGGTGAAAGGCGCGTCACCTTTTTTCCAGTTCAACGTGATCGTGTGTTCAGACATGGGAAATCTCCTCTTGGCTGAAATATAAGCACGCCCGCCCGCCCGCGAAGCTTGCGGCCGGCATGGCAGTCATGAGAAGCGGGCAGGGATCAGGCGATTTTCAGCGCTTGGTCAAGGTCATCGCAGATATCGGCGGCATCTTCCAATCCCACCGACAGGCGCAAAAGACCCGGTGTCACGCCCAGTTCCGCACGCGCCTCGGGCGTGAGCTTGAAATGGGTGGTGGTGGCCGGATGGGTGATCAGGCTCTTGGCGTCGCCCAGGTTGTTGGAAATGTCGATCAGCTTCAGCGCATTGGAAAGCTGGAACGCGGCTTTCTTGCCGCCCTCCACCTCGAACGCCACCATGCCGCCGCCGCTGTCCATCTGGGCGCGGGCCAAATTGTGCTGCGGATGATCGGCGCGGAAGGGATAGAGCACGCGCGTCACCTTGCGCTGTCCGGCCAGGAAATCCGCCACGCGCTGGGCGTTTTCCGCATGCGCCTTCATGCGCAGTTCCAAAGTCTCCAGACTCTTCAGGTGCAGCCACGCCGTGAAGGGTGCGATCGAAGGACCGGTATTGCGGATCCAGGGCTGGAGATGCTTCTCCAGGAATTCCTGGTCGCAGCAAACCACGCCGCCCAAGGCGCGGCCCTGGCCGTCGATATATTTGGTCGAGGAATGGACCACGATGTGGCAGCCGAACTCGATCGGCCGCTGCACGGCGGGGCTGGCGAAGGCATTGTCGACCAGAACCTTGGCGCCGGCATCATCGGCGATCTTGGCCACTGCGGCGAGATCGACAATGGAAAGCGTGGGGTTCGATGGTGTCTCCAGGAACAGGATGCGGGTCTCGGGCCTGATCGCCGCCTTCCACTGGCCGAGGTCACCGCCATCCACCAGCGTGTAGTTGATGCCGAAGCGGGGCAGGATTTCCTTCACCACATGCAGGCAGGAGCCGAACATGGCCTTGGCCGCGACCACATGGTCGCCTGTCTTGAGCGCCGAGAGCAGCACGCCTGACACGGCCGCCATGCCGGTAGAGGTGGCTTGCGCGACCTGCGATCCTTCCAGTGCCGCCATGCGCGATTCAAACATGGTGACGGTGGGGTTGGCATAGCGGGAGTATTGATAGCCGCCGATCTCGCCCTTGAAGCGGGCTTCGGCTTCTTCCGCATTCTCATAGGCATAGCCGGAGGTAAGGAACAGCGCCTCGGAGGTTTCCTGAAAGGGTGTGCGCATGGTGCCGCCGCGCACCGCCAGGGTGCGGCGCTTCCAGTCGCCGGTCTTCTTGTTGGTCGCCATGCCTGAAAAGCCCTTTTATTGGGGGTTTGTGGCGCGGTTGCGGGGAGGGCGTCAAGCTCATTAAAGTCGCGGCCGACAAGCGGATTTCACAAGAATGAAGCGTCTTTACATCCTGCGCCACGCAAAGGCCGCGCAAGCCGAACCCGGCCAGGATGACCATGCGCGCGCCCTTACCGTACGCGGCATTGCCGACGCCGAAGCCATGGCGCGCTATCTGCGCAAAAGCGGGGCAAGGCCGGATCGCGTGCTGATCTCGACTTCGGCGCGCACCATCCAGACTGCCGATCTGGTGTTGCGTGAACTGGAAGGCCCGCCCCGCGCCGATTATCGCGACGGGCTCTATCTGGCCAGCGCCGGCAAGATCGTGACCATGCTGAAGACACTGCCCGCCAAATTCTCCGAGGTGATGGTGGTGGGCCATAATCCCGGTTTGGAGGAGTTGGCCGCGTCGTTGGCGCGAGAACCGGTCCGGCGCAAGGAGCGCGAGCGGCACGGCGCGTTGGACGAGAAATTTCCCACGGCCGCGCTGGCGGTGTTGGATTTCGATATCGAGCGCTGGCGCGATCTCCAGCCGGGCACCGGCAAGCTGGCCGATTTCGTCAGGCCCAAGGATTTATAGAGTCAGATCGCTAGGCGCCGCTGGCTGACCGCCAAGGTCTTCCAGCCGAATGCGACTTCGCCTACGTCTTGGCCGCCCAAACTTACGCGCCGCTCGGCGATGCGCGCGCCGCCCATCGCTTCGTAGAAGAAGCAGGCGTGATTTTGCGCGTGGCTCCAGATCAGGCAGGAATGAAAGGCGCGGGCCTTGAGCGCGGCGAAGGCGCTATGCAGCAGTGCGCGGCCGACGCCGCGACCCTTGAAGTCTGGATCGACATAAAGCGTATAGACTTCGCCGTCGAAACCCAGGCCCGGATCGCGCGCGGCGCCGAAACCGGCCAGTCCCAGCACGCCGTGGCGCGGCGCATCCGCCACCAGGACCGCGCTCTTGCGGATGGCGCGCTCCAGCCGCGCGGCATGCATGTCGACCGACATGTTGGCAAGCAGGCGGTGCGGCAGGATGGCGGCGTAGGTATCCTGCCAGGCCTCGACGTAGATGCGCGCAAGCGGGACCGCATCTCCGGGACGCGCCAGTCTCAGACTCAAAGCGCCATCGCTCATGACAAGAGCGTGACGCAAGCTTTTGGCGGCGGCAAGGATTAAATCTTCCAGCACGCTATTGCGTGCGGCATTGAACCGGCCGGAGTCCGGAGGGGATCAACTCAAAATCGGTGATTCCTGGACCCGCGCGAAGAATTTCGCGTTCTGTTCGCCGCCTTGGGTGTAATGCGTGGCGTGGGAGAAATCGGCGATCTTGGCGAAATTCGCCGCCACATCGTCACATGTCGCCTTGTGGCCCAGATTGACGCCGTCGGTTTCGACCAGTTGGGCTGCGGCGAAGACGCCAGCGGCTGCGGTGAGGATCACGCCGGTGGGCGCCTCGTCCGAGGCTAGATAGGCCACGGCGGGCGTGACATATTCGGGTTTGAGCATCTCGATCACCGCGGGTGGCATCAGATTCTCGGTCATGCGGGTGGCCGCCACCGGACAGATCGCGTTCACCTTGATGTTGTCCTTCTCGCCTTCCAGCTTCAGCGAGTTCATGAAGCCCACCAGCGATAATTTCG
>DATKPL010000185.1:0-7196 GCA_035524155.1 Rhizomicrobium sp. | reverse complement strand
TTGCCTTCCTTCAGCACTTCATCAGGCGAAAGCCAACCGGTCGCGTCACGATACGTCTCGTGACAGACCATGCCCTGGGTGAAGAGACCGGCGAATGGTTCCTGAACCGACACAAGCCTAAGGCGGTTCATCGCGCGGGTAAAAAAGCGCGCATAGAGAAGATGCAGAATCGCATGCTCGATGCCGCCGATATATTGGTCCACCGGCAGCCAATAATCCGCCGCAGCCTTGTTGACCGGCGCTTTGGCGTGGCTGTCGCAGAAGCGGATGAAGTACCAGGACGAGTCCGCGAAAGTGTCCAAGGTGTCGGTGTCGCGCGTGGCCGGGCCGCCGCATGTGGGGCAGGTGGTGTTCTTCCAGGCGAGATCGCGATCCAGCGGATTGCCGCTTTTGGAAAAGTCGATCTTTTCCGGCAAGAGCACCGGCAGGTCGCTTTCCTTGAGCGCGACCACGCCGCATTTGGGGCAATGGACCATGGGGATGGGACAGCCCCACGGCCGCTGGCGCGACACCAGCCAGTCGCGCAGACGGAAATTCACCGTGCGCTTGCCCATGCCCGCTTTTTCCAGCCGGGTGGCGACTTCGTTCTTGGCCTGATCGACCGTCATGCCGTCCAGGAAGCGCGAGTTGGCGAGATGGCCCGGGCCTATATAGGCCTCGGTGCCGATCACAAAGCTTTTGGCGTCGGCATCGTCGGGGACCACCACCGCGGTCACCGGCAGATGATATTTACGGGCGAAGTCCAGGTCGCGCTGGTCGTGCGCCGGACAGCCGAAGATCGCGCCGGTGCCGTAACCCATCAGCACGAAATTCGCCACCATCACCGGCAACTGCCAGTTGGGATCGAAAGGATGGGTGGCGCGCAGGCCGGTGTCATAGCCCAGCTTTTCGGCTTTCTCGATTTCGGCTTCGGCCGTGCCGGTCTTGCGGCATTCGGCGATGAAGTCCTGAAGCTTCAGATCGTCTTTCGCCAATGCTTGCGTCAGCGGATGGTCGGGCGACAAGGCGACGAACGACGCGCCGAACAAGGTGTCGGGGCGCGTGGTGAAGACATCCAGCTTTTCGCCGTCGGACAATTGGAACTGGAAATTCAGGCCTTCGCTGCGGCCGATCCAGTTCCGCTGCATGACGCGGACTTTTTCCGGCCAACGGTCCAGCGTGTCCAATGCCGTCAGCAATTCCTCGGCAAAGGCGGTGATCTTGAAGAACCATTGGGAGAGTTTGCGCCGTTCCACCACCGCGCCGGAGCGCCAGCCGCGCCCGTCGATCACCTGTTCGTTGGCGAGCACGGTCTGGTCCACCGGATCCCAGTTCACGTCGGCTTCGCCGCGATAGACGAACCCGGCCTGGTAGAATTGCAGGAAGAGCTTCTGCTGCTGGTGATAATATTCGGGATCGCAGGTGGCGAATTCGCGTGACCAGTCCAGCGACAGGCCCATGCGTTTCAGCTCGGCCCGCATATGGGCGATATTCTCATAGGTCCAGTCGCGGGGGCTCACCCCCTGGTCGCGCGCCGCATTCTCGGCCGGCAGGCCGAATGCGTCCCAGCCCATGGGATGCAGCACACTGTAACCTTGCGCCCGGCGGAAACGGGCCAGCACATCGCCCATCGTGTAATTGCGGGCATGGCCCATATGGATGCGCCCCGACGGATAGGGGAACATCTCCAGCACATAGGATTTGGGCTTGTCGCCATGATCGGGAGTGGCGAACAGTTTGCGGCGGTCCCATTCCGCCTGCCAGTATTTTTCCGATTCCTTGGCGTTGTAACGCGCCATCTGATGCCTTTCGAGTCGTGGCGTTAGACCTCGCCTCGACCGATAGGCCAGGTCCTGAATGGAGATTTACGCGCGGGGATTCAAAGTTGCCAGACGCAATTCGCGTGCGCGGGTGAGGATCGCATCTTCAAGCTTGTGCGCCGTGTCGGGGCTGGGCGCGGCGTCGGTCCAGACCGCGCCGTTGCGGGTCTGGCGGAAGACCACGACTTTGAGGCCGTCGGCCCGAAGATTGCGGTCGAGAATATAGATGGTGACCTTGAGCCGCTCATTGGGGGCGGTGGGCGCGACATACCAGTCGGTGATGATCACACCGCCGAACGGATCGGCGCTGGCGAGCGGCATGAAGGAGAGCGTATCGAGCGTGGCGTGCCAGAGATAGGAATTGACCCCGAGCGTCATCTTGCCATTGCCGCCGGCGACGATGGTGTTGCCCGTCTCCATGTCGGTGGTGGTGGTGCTGCCGCCACAGCCGGCAAGCAGAGGCAAGGTCAACGCGCACAACAATACGGGCAGAATTCGCATCAGGTTCGTTTCCTTCGACGGGTGCCCAACAGGGTCACTCACCGTCCACCCCCTGGCCTTGGCTGGCTTATACTGGCATGGGGGCGGTCACGCAACGGCGCGCGCCTTGTCGCGGGCCGGGCAGTTTGGGCTTATGTTAGAAGGGCTTATGGCGGGGCGGAAATTTCAAAACGGCAATATTTGTCGGGCCGGCGGGGCGGCGTTGAGCCTGTTTCTGGCGGGAACCCCCGCCTTTGCCCAGGACAGCAGCCTGACCCTCGATCCCTATCAGACCGATCTGGGCGAGGCCCAATTGTCATTGGGCGGCGTGGCAGGCGGGTCTGTATTCGACGGCAATTTGAAGGGCCAGCCGGCGGCCTCGGGCGTGGTCAAGGCGATGCCCCGACTATACCGGGATTATGATTCCGGCCTGGTGCTGGGGCTGGACGCCACTCTCGCGGCAAGCGATCCCTTGTCGCGTGGGCGCTATGACGGCGATTTTTTCGAGAAGCTCTATGGCGAGGCGCGTACCGGCTTGGGCCGGGTCGAGATCGGCCTGACCGATGGCGGCGCCTATGACGTGGCGGTGACCGGACCCAAGGTGGATGCGCAAGTCTCGCTGGACAATCCGCAGACGACGTTCTTCCGCGATCCTTCCTCGCATCATGCCGTGAGTGATGTCTTTACGTTGCGCACCGAAGTGGGCGCGTCGTCCAATTATGCCAAGATCGCCTATGTGAGCCCGGCCCTGTTTGGCGCGCAACTGGCGCTGTCCTTCACGCCCAGCCAGAGCCGCGACGTGGTTCCATTCCTGCATCAGGGCCCGGATGTGCCGGACCGGCAAAGCGACATGTGGGAAGCGGGCCTGCGCTATTCCGACGATTTCGGTCCCGTCACACTCACCGGTTACGGCGGCGTGACGGAAGGCGAAGGCGAGCGCAAGCTTCCCGGCCAGGAAGGCGTGAGCGATCTGGGCGCGGGCCTGCGCGCCGATTACGCGGTGAATGACGATTGGATGCTGTCGTTGGGTGGGTCGTATCGTCAGAGCAACGCCTACGCGTTCGATATCACCCACAGCGAACAGGCCGGCACCACCCACGCAACCTTTGTTTCGGCAGGCGCCACTTATGGCCAATGGGTGGCGGGTCTGGAATATGGCAATGGCAATGCCGGCAGCGCGGCAGGCCTGCCGCAACTGGGCCTCAACGGTTATCAGGCTTCGCTGGGTTATGTGCTGAACAGGAATTGGCAGATCACAGGCGGCTGGCAGCGGCTGGATTATGCGCGCTCGGTTGGCCTGTTCTTCAACGGCGCGACACATCTCAATATGGATGCGGCCTTCCTGCACCTGAGCCTGCATGTCTAGCTTAGCGCACCGATCGCAGCGAAGCCGGCGAACCCCTTCAACAAGGGCGCATTGCGCGCGGTGACACCACCTAATGCCAACACCGGCAAAAGCGCATGACGCGCCATCAATCGCGCGCGCGGCGCCGTCAATGGCTGCGTCTTGGGATGGCTTTTGGTGGCAAACACGGGCGAGAGGAGCGCCGCATCGGCGTAAGCGGCCCATAAACCCTGCCCTGAATGCGCCGCCACGGTGATCAGCCAATGCGGCCGAAGCGCGCGCCAATGGGCGGCTTCGCGGGCGCGTTTCTCCGGCAGGTGAAGCCCGTGCAGGTGATCGGCCAGAAGGGGATCGTCCGACGCCAGCAGGATCAGGCCATTCGTCTGGGTGCGCAGCGCTTCCGCCAGGGCATGACGGCGTGCCGCGTCGCGCGCGCGCAAAATCACCACACTGCCTTTGGGCAGGCGCCGCGCCGCCGCAACCGGATCGGCCAGCCGATCATCGTCGGTCATCAAAACGAGAAAACCCGCGTTGAGGCGGCCCAACTCTCTTGCTAGCTTCGCGCCTGTCATGAGCATTCCGGAAAATCTCGCCGCCATTCTGGCGCGCATCGAGGCGGCGCGGAAGGCGGCGATCGCGCCCGCCGCCCAGACCCGATTGGTGGCGGTGAGCAAAACCGTGTCCCAGGAGGGTGTGCGCGAGGCCTTGCAGGCAGGCCAACGCCTGTTCGGCGAAAACCGGGTGCAGGAAGCCCAAGGCAAATTCCCGCAACTGAAGCAGGAATTTCCCGATCTGGAATTGCACCTGATCGGGCCGTTGCAGACCAACAAGGTCAAGGACGCGGCCGTCCTGTTCGATGCCATCGAAAGTCTGGACCGCACCAGGCTGGCCGATGCGCTGGCGGCCGAGCGCGACAAAAGCGGCAGATGCCCCCGCCTGTTCGTGCAGGTGAATACCGGCGAAGAAATGCAGAAGGCCGGCGTGATGCCGAAAGACGCGGGCGGCCTGATCGCCTACGCACGCAATCTCGGCCTGCCCGTGATCGGCCTGATGTGCATTCCGCCATTTGAGGACGATGCCGCGCCGCATTTTGCTTTCCTGGCCAAGCTGGCGAAGGAAAACGGGCTTTCCGAACTCAGCATGGGCATGAGCGGCGATTTCGAAATGGCGGTGCGCTTCGGCGCGACCTATGTGCGGGTGGGTTCGGCGATCTTCGGCGCCCGGCAAAAGCCTTAGCCGGTGATGCGGACCTTGTCGCCCGGCTGAATCTGGATCAGTGCCGCGCGCAAATCATGCTCGGTCATTGCCACGCAGCCGGCGGTGTGCGGATAGCCCTCGCGCGCCATATGCAAAAAAACCGCGCTGCCCGCGCCCTGCACCACCGGATCATCATTGAAGCCGATGATCACGATGATGTCGTAGACATGGCTGTCCAGCCAGAGATGCTCGGCGCTCACCGGATAGGGATGCTTGACCAGCTTGTTGTAGTTGGGATCGCCGGGATGATCGCACCAGCCATCATCCTGGTTCAGCGCGCGCGCCGGAAGGATGGAGCGCGGCTGTTCCAGCCGGTCGGCGCGCCAGAACAGGCGGCGAAAGGGATAGACGCCGATGGGCGTGACGCCATCGCCTTCGCGTTGCTTGTGGGCGATCCCGCCCGGGCCTACAGCGCAGCGGCGGGGGCCGGCGCCCCAGTCCACCACCGTGCCGGCGGGCGAGTTGGAAACGATCAGATCCATGATTCGACCTTAGAACAGGATTTTCTCAGGGGAAAGCAGCGGGAACTTACGCCGTCACCATTTGCATCATGCGAAGCGCCGTCGCGTTCAACATAAAAAGGCCGCATTCGCAGGCGCTTGATGACGTTCCGGGCGGGTGAGGGCAAAAAAATTGCCGCCTTCCACTGACTATTGTGGCGCGCTACTCTGTGTGCGCCCGGATGGAGCGTCATGCCCAGCGCCAAGCGCGTTTTACTGGTCGACGAAGACGTGGTCCTGCGTGCCTCTCTGGCGGAACAATTGGCGCGCGAAGGGTCGTATGCGGTGATCGAAGCGGCGAGCGGCGCGGAAGCGCGCGGCTTGGCCAAGGATGGCGGATACGCCTTCGCCATCATCGATCAAAGCCTGGCCGATGGCGGCGGCGATACCTTGGTGCGTGAATTGAAAACTGCGGGCTTCGAAGCGCCCATCCTGTTCCTGTCGGAGCAGGACGCGCCTTTGCCGCCGGTCGAGCATATCGAAAAGCCGTTCCGCTTTTCAGCACTTTTGGCCCATCTCAATGCCCATTTGGGCCGTCATGCCCCGAGTGACGAGACACCGTTCGAAATCGGGCCTTATCTCTTCAGGCCCGGCGCCAAGCTTTTGATCCAGGGCGACAACAAGGTGCGGCTGACCGAGAAGGAAACCGACATCCTGAAATTCCTGCATGCCGCTGGCGCCACTGTGGCGCGCGAGACCCTGCTCCACGAAGTCTGGGGCTATAACCCGGCGGTCACCACCCATACGCTGGAAACCCACATCTACCGGCT
This sequence comes from Rhizomicrobium sp., assembly GCA_035524155.1. GTDB lineage: Bacteria > Pseudomonadota > Alphaproteobacteria > Micropepsales > Micropepsaceae > Rhizomicrobium. The sequence continues at coordinate 1,045 of DATKPL010000185.1, read as the reverse complement.
GCGCAAGAAAATCGAGGAAAATCCGGGCGAAGCGCGGATCCTGGTCACCGAGGGCGGGGGGTACAGGCTGGCGTCCCGCCCGGTCGTTTAACGTTGTTTAACGGGCGTTAACCCTTTCGGCCGACCATCAGGGTCATGGGGAGAGAGTCGAGAAAAGAACCCGGATGGAAGAGGCCCGTGAGCGCGGGCGCGCCATCACGCTATTCCGACGACGAGGAGCCGCCCCCGCCGCCCCGCCGCAAGCGGCGCATCTGGCCTTATGTGATTCTGATGCTGATCGCCTGGGCGGCGATCTTCGCCGCGGTCTTCTGGGCGCACTTCCTCTCCGACCTGCCGCCCGTGCGCAATCTTCTGGTCGGGGCGCCTGCGCGCGATGTCACCATTCTTGACGATCGCGGCCGCATCATTGCCCGGCGCGGCATCATCCGCGAAGCGGTGGTGAAGGTCGAAGACCTGCCGCCCTACGTGCCCAACGCTTTCATCGCCATCGAGGATCGCCGCTTCCGCGAACATATGGGGCTTGATCCCATCGGCATGATCCGCGCTGCGCTTGAGAACATGGAAGCGGGACATGTGGTGCAGGGCGGCTCGACACTCACGCAGCAGCTGGCGAAGAATCTCTATCTCGATCCCAACCGCACCTTCGATCGCAAGATTCAGGAGGCGATGCTGGCGATCTATCTGGAGTCGCATTACTCCAAGAACGAGATTCTCACGCTTTACCTCAACCGGGTTTATTTCGGCGCCGGCACCTATGGCATCGAGGCGGCAGCCGAGAAATTCTTCGGCAAGCATGCGGGCGAACTGAACCTCACCGAAGCGGCGATGCTGGCAGGCAGCGTGAAGGCGCCCACGCGCTATAATCCCCTGTCCGACACGGACGCGTCTCTGGCGCGCGCCGATGTGGTGCTGGACGCCATGCAAGACGCGGGCTTCATCAGCGCGCGCGACCATGCCATGGCCGAGGCAAACCGGCCGCGCATCATCTCCAGCGCCGGCACGCCCGATTCCGGCTATTTCGCCGATTGGGTGATCGCGCAGCTGG
>DATKPL010000184.1:0-8569 GCA_035524155.1 Rhizomicrobium sp. | reverse complement strand
ATGGTGATGTCGGGCGACAGTGTCGAAGTCTGGACCGTGGCCGTGATGTTGGCGTGCTGCATCACGTCGATCTGCGGCACCACAGCCTGGGCGCCAATCTGCACGGCGGTGGCGACGCCGCCGCCCGGACCGCCGACCACCGCGGAGATGGAGCCGGCAGTGAAGGTGGTGCCGCTGATGAATTCGCCCGACACGTCCAGCCGGGGAACCGTGGTGAAAGCGCCGATGAACAGCGCCTCGGATGAAACATTGAAGGTGGTGTTCTCGCGCGTGGTGGCCTGGGCGCTGATCGTGCCGGTATCGAGCAGGCCGCCCTGGGTCACCCAAGGTCCACTTTGCGTGGCGGCCGTGAATGTGGAACTGGGAACGCCCACGCACGCGGAGGCGGAGCCGCTCAGGCAGGTATAGTTGGCCGCCGATGAACCCTGGATCACCACCGCCTGGGAACTGATATCGGGATCGATGGGCGTGCCGGAAATGGTGCCGTGGTTGATGAAGGCATAGCCCGTGGCCGATCCGTCCACGGAATCGACGGTGTTCGGCACCGGTCCGAACAGAGCCGGTCCGCGCACGATAGCCTGGGTGATCGTGACCGACTGGGACGGATCGATCAGAAGCACGGGCGAGAAGATCTGGCCGTTGCCGGTGACGCCGATATCACCGTTGCCCGAAATGGTCGCGGTGGGAATGGAGGTGTTGCCGGTCGAGGGACCGGCATTGAGGAAGCCGCCCGCCACGGAATTGCCGATCACCACCGCGCTGCCGCTTTCCAGGTCGGCCTGCAGCCGGTGATTGGGAATCTGGACGCCGGCCACGCTGATGGAGCCGAAATTGTAGAAGCCGCCGGTCGAAGCCAGCGCCGTGCCGCTGTTGGCGCAGGTATAACCCACGCTGGCATTGTCCTGGCAGGCGCTGATCGGTCCCAGGATCACGACACCGCGCGCCTGGTTGCCAAGCGCGGAGATGGAAGCCCCTTCGGCGAGCTGGAAATTGCCCTCGAGATTGCCTTCGAGATCCACGGCGGTGTCGCCCGCGACATTCGAATTCAGGCTGCGCGTGAGGCCCATGCTGCCGCCGATCACCACATCGCCATCAATGGTGGTGCCCTGCACCAGGGTGAAATCGTTGCTTTGATCGCCTTCCACATCGATGGAGGAACCTGTCACCGTGGTGGCGGCGCTGCCGGCCGTGGTGGTGACGGTCTCGAGCGTGATGGGCGCGAAATAGGTGTTGCCGCCCTCGATGAGGAGCGCCGATTTGCCGGCACCCGGCCCGCTGAGCGAGATCGAGCCCAAATTCAAGATACCGCCGCTGCTGACGATATTGCCGTTGGTGGTGTTCACCTCCACGCCGATGGCGTTGGAGGTGTTTTCGTTGGTGATGCCGCCCTCGCTGCTGAGGAAATTGTTGCTGTCGATGGTCACCGCCGGCTCAGAGGCTTTGATTTCGACCCCCCCGCCCGCTTGAATCGTGATGTTGCCGGCCTTGGTCGTGTCCAGCGCGTCTTTGGTGTTGTTGGTGATGGTGGTGTCGGCGCGGGCGGCAAGCGTCAACGGCGCAGCCAACAGCGCTGCCGCGGCGGCGGAAAGCATCAAGCGGTGCTTCAAAATCCAAACCTCTTTAAATGTTGCTCAAGGTGCCGCTTGGAGCCATTCAAGGCCTTGGTTAGCAAATCCTTGATTTCGCTCCAGCCGTCCGGTAGCCGCCTTGCCGCTTCCGCCTTGGTCCGCCCGGGTTCTTCCCCGGGCCGCCTTTGTACGCAGGCCCCATGCCCCCGTTCAACAGCAAATTTTCACGTTTTAATCAGGTGTTAGGTCTGTCCGGGCCATGGTCCGGGGGTGAAAAAGGCTTAATCGAGCGCTCTTCCGCATGATCAGAGCCCGCCATACCGGCTTTGCCAAGTTAAGTCAGAAGGAAGTGCTGGAGGCGGTCACCCGCCACGAAGCGCTCCACTCCGGCCGCGTGGGCGGAGCCCGCGCCACTTTCGCGTTCCGCGATCTGTCGGGCCTGGACCTGGCCGGCCGCAACCTGCAGGACGCCGATTTCACCGGGGCGGTGCTGGAGGAAACCAATCTCGCGGGCGCCCGGCTGGAATCGGCAAGCTTCTTCGGCGCCGATCTGCGCCGCGCCAATCTGGAAGGCGCGTTGATGCGCCGCGCCGATCTTCGCGGCGTGTCGCTGCGCGGCGCCAATCTGATCAGCGCCGATCTGTTCGAAGCCGATATGCGCGAAGGCACCATCGCGGAGAAGGACCGCTACGGAAATCTTCGCCTGCTGCAGCATGACGTGGGCCCCACCGAGCTTCCCGCCGCCATGCTGAATTCGGCCAATCTGGAAGGCGCCAAGCTCACCGGCGCGGTCGCGGTTCAGGCCGATTTCAGCGACGCAATGATGAAGGGTTGCCGGCTTACCCGCGCCAATCTCCGTCAGGCGCGGCTCACCGGCGCGAATCTGGAAAATGCCGATCTCTCCGGCTGCAATCTCACCGGCGCCGATCTTGCCGGCGCCATCCTGATCGGCGCCAAGCTCGATCTGGCCACCACCCATGGCGCCGATCTGTCCGGCATTCTCACCGAGCGTCCCCAGCCCGCGGAATCGGAAAGCGAGCGCATCGGGGCGATGCTCAAGGCGCACATGCTCTGGGCGGAAAGTGACGGCCGCGAGGGCAAGCCCGCCGACCTTTCGGGCCTGGACCTGCGCTGGGTCAAGGATCTTTCCAAGCACAAGCTCACCGCCCTGATCGCGCCGGGCGCGACATTCTACGGCGTGGATTTCACGGGGGCTTCGCTTCAGGGCAGCAACCTGTCGGGCTGCGATCTGCGTTCTGCGCGCTTCATGGGCGCCGATCTTCGAGGCGTGAACATGTCCGGCGCCAAGCTCAATCATGGCGACCTGCGCGATGCCAAGCTGGGCCCGCTTTTGATCGCCAACGACCGGCTGCTGCCTGCCCGCCTCGATCATGCCGAAGCCCGCTATACCGATTTTCGCGGCGCGGACATGCGCCGCATGCGCATGACCGGCAGCGATTTCTCCTGCGCCAATCTCAGCACGGCGGATCTGCGCGACGCCGACATGACCAATGCGGAACTTCAGGGCGCCAAGCTGCCCATGAAATTCGCCGAAGCGGCTGTAGGCTGAATTTACCCCCATCTGTCTTCTTCGGGATAAACCCTCAGAAGACATCTTCCCCCGCCAGCGGCTTCGCCGCGCGGGGGAAGAAATTCCCGACCAAGGCGCGAGATCAGTTGGTGTTTGACTCCACAGTCTCGGGCTGAGGCAAGGCTGCTTCTTCGACGCGAGTTTTGCTGCGGATGAATTGGCCGAGCCGCGACAGCGAGACCTTGGCTTCGTTGCTTTCGCGGTCGCATTGGAAGAGATGGCCCATGCCGTCATAGATCTCCACGCTCATGGCGGTCTGCGCTTCCGCGGCGCGGTCGCCCAGCTTGGAGGCGTCGTCACGCAAAATTTCCGCCGACCCGGCATGCACCATCACCGGAGGGAAATCCTTGAGATTTGCGAACACCGGCGAGGCATAGGCATCGGCGGGATTGGCCTTGCGCAGGTAATGCCGGGCGCACTGGAACAGAAGCGGCCAGTTGAGCCAATTGTCGCTTTTCTGGTTGGTGAGCAGCGACCAGCCCGACAGCGAAAGATCGGCCCAGGGCGACATGGCCGCGATCGCCGCCGGCATGGCGAGCCCGGCGTTGCGGATCGCCAGCGCCACCGCGAACGCCAGCCCGCCGCCCGATCCGTCCCCAGCCAGGACGATCTGCCGTGGGTCGGCGCCTTCGGAAAGCAGCGTGCGATAAGCATCGATGCCGTCACGCACCGGGGCGGGAAAGAAATATTCCGGCGCCAGACGGTATGCGACCGAGAACAATTCGGCCTCGCCGATCTGCGCCAGCCTTCCCGACAGGCCGCGATGCGTTTCCGGGCTGCCGGCGATGAAGCCGCCGCCATGGAAATAAAGAATGATTCTCCCCGGATGGGCGCGGGCCGGACGCTGCCACTCGCCGTTGACCGGCCCCAATTGCGTGGGCTCGAAGCTCATGTCGGAAGGTATGGGCCCGAAACGGGCGAAAAGCTGCGTGTACCCCGCCCGCAACTCTTCGATATCGCTCACCCCGCCTTTGCGGGCCGGTGTCCACAAGGCCATCGACGAAACCGCGCTGTTTCGAGGGCCGAGGCTAACAATAAAAAGTGAAGCGTCCAACGGAGGGGTTTTGTTACCCCCACCTGCGCGGAACCTGTCGCAGAAACAGTTTCCCCCGCGACGGCTGTTGCCGCGCGGGGGTAAAATTCGTTACCCCCATCTGTCTCCTCGGGATAAACCCTCGGAAGACATCTTCCCCCGCTAACGGCTCCGCCGTGCGGGGGAAGAAAGTCAGGATCTGTTCCGATTGTTATCGTCAGGCCGCTTTCGCGCCATCGATGGTCTTGAGCTCAGGCGCGTTGATCGAAATCCGGCGGGGCTTCTTGGCCTCGGGGATCACGCGCTCGAAATCGACATGAAGCAGCCCGTTCTCGAGCCTGGCGCCCTTGACCTCGACATGCTCGGCCAGCTGAAACTTGCGCTCGAACGCACGGCCGGCGATGCCCTGGTGCAGATAATTGGGCGCATCCGCGCCTTCGCGCTTGCCGGTGACGGTCAGGACGCCGTCCGCGACCTCGACACTGAGATCCTTCTCGCCAAAGCCCGCGACGGCGACGGTGACGCGATAATTATTCTCGTCACTGCGCTCGATATTGTAGGGCGGATAGCCTTGGGCGGTATCGGCGGAATCGAGCAAATCCAGCAAACGATCGAAGCCGACAGTGGAACGGAAAAAAGGCGAATAATCCAAACGCATGGTGACAACCTCCTAAAAGCGTTGCGGTTCTTCCGGTGCATGAAGCCCCCGGAACAACCTTGAAATGGGGGTGCGCCGCCGTCCCTTCAAGACCCTGCAAAGAGCGGAAAAGGCCTAAAAAGCGTGAAAAAGACGGGCCAGCGCCACCAGCCACAAAAGGCTCATCACGCCATAGATCACCCTGTCCATCCGCGCACGGGTCCAGGTGATTCCGGTGGCATCGGCCAGAAGCGTGCGCAGCCAGGCGCCTTCCTCGCGGTTGGATTCCGGCGCGCGCCAGCGGCGATGACGCAGCCAGTTTTCCAGATTGTTGAGTACGCAAGCGTCGCGATTGAGCTGCCAGTGCAGGAACATCACCGGCAGGAAAATCAGATAAAAGATCAGCCAGCCATGCAGGGGAAGAAGCCAGCCCAGCACCACCGTCAAAAGAACGGCAATGTGAATGAGAAAGCAGGCTTGTCCCAGGGCGTCGCGTCCGGCCTTCATGCTGCCAGCTTGAACACAGACGGGCGCTTGCGCAAACTGGCTCTGGATGAATCCCGCCGCACAAAGCTTTGCGCCTTTCTTCCTGGACGCCGGCGGCGCCAAATTGCGCGCGGCCCGATTCGAGGCGGACGGCCCGGGCACCTGCCTGATTCTCAACGGCCAGACCGAATTCATCGAGAAATATTTCGAGGTGATCGACGAATTCCGGGCGAAAGGCTTTTCCGTGATCACCTTCGACTGGCGCGGCCAGGGCGGTTCCGATCGCCTTTTGCCGGATCGCCGCAAGGCGCATATCGAGGATTTCGCCGGATACGACCAAGACCTCGCCACGGTGATGTGGGAATTGGTGATGCCTTTCACGGCCGGCCGGAACGTGAAGCCCGTTGCCGTCGCCCATTCGATGGGCGGCAATGTCCTGCTGCGCCGTCTGCACGACGTGCAGGGCGAATTCGCCGGCGCGATTCTTTCTGCGCCCATGGTGGGCATCACGCCGCGCGGCGTGCCCTGGTGGCTGGTCGAACGGATCGCCAACCGCCTCAACCGGCATGGGCCCTCGCCGGACTTCGTCTGGGGCATGGGCAAGCGCGATCAATTAAAGCTGCCATTCGCGCTTCAGATCGTCACTTCGGATCCCAAGCGCTATGCCCGCAACCAGGCGCTTTTGGCCGCGAACCCGGAATTGCGGCTCAACGGTCCCACCTGGGGCTGGCTGGGGGCGGCGCTGCATTCCATCGATCTCTTGAAGTCTCACGGCTATGCCGAGGCAATCCAAACACCCGCGCTGGTGATCGGTGCAGGCCGCGACCGGGTTTGCGACACCAGCGCCGCGCGCGCCTTCGCTGCCCGCATGCCGCGCGCGCACTATGTGGAAATCGCCGGCGCCCAGCATGAAATCCTGATGGAGCGCGATCCTTTCCGCGCCCAATGGTGGGCAGTAGCGGATGCCTTCCTCAAGAAAAACGCCCCAGCGGCTTCCCGCTGAGGCGTTTGCTTGTTCCAGTCCGACCTTACTGGGGCTGGGGCTGAGCCGGAGCAGCCTGGCTGGGTTGCTGCTGACTGCTTGTATCCGGCGCCGGCGTTGTGGGAGCAGGTTGGGCAGGCGTCTCTGTAGGCGCCGGCGCCAGATTCTGCGGCGCGGAAGCCGTTGCCTGGCCATTGCTGGCCATGGACGAGGCCGGCGGAGCCGGAGGATTGGGCAACGGCGTGGTGTTGCTGGCAGTCGTGTCCGGTGTCGAAGTCGACGCCGTATCGGCGGCGGTATTGGTGGCCGGAGCCGCCTGCGTGGCCGTGGCTGTTTCCGGCGCAGAGGCGGGCGCCGCCGCGCTGGCGGTGGCTGACGTATCGCCCGGCACCTTGGCCGCCGAATTCTCTTGCGCCACGGTCGTGTCTTCCTGGGTGTTCAGCTGATTGGTCACCTGAGCTTCCTGGGAATCCTCGGTCGCTTCCTTCCTCTTCTCTACACGCGCAGTCCTTGCGCGATGATGCTTGGCGACCGCGGTGTCGGGCGCTGAAGCGGGGGTCACGGCGGGAACGGGTGCCGAGGTCGCGCCGTAAGGCGATTTCGCCATCGCGGTGTCGCTACCCGACGGGGTGGAAGGCACGGCCTGCGCGGGCTCAGGCGCCGGCGGAGGCGTCATCGCCGCCGTCTGCTGCGGCGCGCTGGGCGCCGGCAGGCTGCTGGCCGGTACGGGAGACTTCGGCGTCGCGCTGGACGACATATAGGCATAGGCGCCCGCGCCGCACAGCAGGAGGACCACCACCGCGCCGCCGATCATCTTGGCGGTGTTGCTGTTGGTCTCTTCGTCCTCGACGGGATGGTGGAAATTGGAAAGGCCGCCCGTGTCCTGGAATCGGGTCTGAGAACCAAGATTGGTTTCAGGGATTCTTTCCGACATGGTGGCCGGCTCTTTGCTGCCGAAATTGCGCATATCGCTCATGCTTTCTCCTGCCCTAAATCAGTTTGGTTGCAGAAAGAAAACGTGAAGCCGCGTTCCAAGGTTGCCGGAACCAGCAAGGCTTCATTGCGGCAGGAAATGGAACATGCGCGGAATTGGGCGCCAATTTCGCCGCAATCGTAAAACGACCTAGTGTCGTGACTTCGAAAGTTCGCCTATACTGATATCGGGTTCTTAGCGAACTTCGAAGTCGAAGCGACACCAGGATTCAATGATCTGCCAGTGTCCCTCGATTCCGAAATTCGCTTGGAATTCGATATTGAGATCGCGCGAATTTCGGAATCTGGACACTAGCCGGCGAGACGTCTCATCGCTTCTGCATGCACGCGGGCATCGCCGGCGGCGAGGATGGTGCGGCCATCGAGTGCCGAGCCGCCCTGCCAGTCGGTGATGATGCCGCCCGCGCCTTCGACCAAGGGGATCAACGCGGCAATATCCCATTCATGAAAACCCGCTTCGATCACCACATCGACAAAACCCAGGGCGAGCGCGGCGAAGAGATAGCAGTCGCCGCCATAGCGGGTCATTTTCACTTGTCGTTCAACGCGGGAAAACGCCGAAAGCTGCTCGCGCGAGAAATACGTGCCCGGATCGGTGGCGCAGAGAACCGCATCCTTCATGGACGCACAGGCGCGCACCGCGAGCTTTGACGCCTGCCCGGCCTGAACGAGATGCGAGGCGCCGTTCACGCCGATGAAGCGCTCGCCCAGAACCGGCTGGTCGAGAATGCCCAGGACCGGCATGCCATCCTCTTCCAGCGCGATCAACGAACCCCATTCATGCCGCCCGGTAATGAAGGCGCGCGTGCCATCCACCGGATCGAGCACCCAACGATAGCCGGACGCGCCCTTGCGCTCGCCATATTCCTCGCCCAGCACGCCGTCATCGGGGCGCTCGCGGGAAAGAAGCTCGCGGATGGCCCGCTCGGCGCCGCGATCGGCTTCGGTTACGGGATCGAAGTCGCGCTTGCCTTCCTTGTGGATCACGTCGATGCGCTGGCGGAACAAGGGACGGATCACCTGGCCTGACGTATCGGCCAGGCGGTGGGCAAACGCGATGAATTCGGGCGCGACGGTCATGATTCCAGCCTCGCCCGCCTCATCACGTCATTCAAGGGTCTAGGCGTCCGCCGCCTGTTTGGCGCGCTTGCGCAGATGGGGCAGCAGCTCGCGCTTGCGCAGGCGGTTGTTCTTGGGCGTCACTTCGACCAGCTCATCGTCTTCGATATAGGCCATGGCCTGTTCCAGGGTCATGGGCACGATGGGCGTGAGCCTGACC
>DATKPL010000183.1:0-6322 GCA_035524155.1 Rhizomicrobium sp. | reverse complement strand
GCAGCCTTCGCCGGTGATCACACTGAACCGCGCCGTGGCGGTGGAAAAGCTCAGAGGCGCCCAGGTGGCGCTGGACATGATCGAGCCATTGGAAAAGCAGCTTTCCGGCTATTTCCATTATTTCGGGGCGCGTGGCTGGCTTCTGGTGCAGCTGGGGCGCGATGCCGAGGCCCGCATCGCCTTCGACCGCGCCATCGCCCTGGCCAACAGTGCCCAGGAAGCGGCCCATATCCGCCGGCATCTGGACCGGTTGCAGCAGCGGGTGTGATTTTTTTCACCGCGTGTCGAAATCGCCTGCCTTCGCGCGTCTTATGGGCGTCATTCCGTCGTGCAGCCGGCCCATCACTTCGCATAATGGATATCGGACGGGCGGCGGATCAGGATCGGTGCAACAAAGCCAACGCAAGGGAGGGGAGCATCATGAACAGGGAAAATCTTCTGATTGCCACGACCGTCGGTCTTATCCTGCAATTGCTGATGGTGGTGGCGGGCCATTACCTGCCGCCGGTCAAGGCGAAGTTCGCGGTCGGCGGAATGTTGATCTCGCTGGTCGCGGGCGCGCTTTACATCCGCCTTGAGCAGCAGGGCTGGCAGGGTGCGCTGCTGGGCGGGGCGATCGCGGGCGGCGTATGCGCGCTTCTGGCCATCGCCGTGTCGGTGAGTTTGAAAGATGTGCCGGCCATGATCCTGGTGATGGGCACGGCGGCGTCGGTGGTCACAGGCGTAGTTGGCGGGGCGATCGCGAAACTGGTTTAAGCTTTTGATGTCCTCATGCTGAGCCTGTCGAAGCAAGAGGACGCACGAGCTGTCGCTCGCCGCGCTGCGCCGCTTCGGGCCTGAAGGCCCGAAGCCCCTTCGACAAGCTCAGGATGAGGAGAGTGCTATTTACACGCGCTGGAAAAAGCGCGGTCGGAGATCATGGGATCGCACTGGACGGCGGTGATGAACCACCAGAGTCCGCCCACGATCACGATGCCGGCGCAGATGATGCCGATGATGAAGAGAATGGGGCTTTCCTGCACCCGCACTTCGGCGTCGTGCCGCTTGAGGCCCTCTTCTTCCTCCGTGCGGCGGCGCACATTCTCGATGGCGCGGTCGGCGGCATCGCGCCGCGCCACCCACTCCTTCGCCTGAGGCGATTGGCCTTCCTGGTCCGCCATAAGGCTATGCTCAACGGCAAAACGGCCCCGGTCAACTGCGTGCTTTTCTTGCCCGAGCGCAGCGAGGCCCGGAAAGCGTTCCCTGTCGCGGTTCACCCCGCGAAGGCAGGCACCCGATGCCCCAAAACAAAACTGGCGCCGGTTAGGGCGCCAGTCTTGTCTTTACTTTCGATAGCTAGTGGTGTCCGCCACCACCATGTCCGCCACCGCCATGGAAGCCCCCTCCGCCGCCATGGAAGCCGCCACCACCGTGGAAGCCGCCGCCACCGTGGAAGCCACCGCCGCCATGGAACCCTCCGCCGCCATGGAAGCCTCCACGGAAGCCGCCGCCATGGAAGCCACCGCCCCATCCGCCGCCCCATCCGCCGCCCCAACCGCCTAGGCCGAAGCCGATGCCGATATCGGGACCGTAGTAATAGCCGGGGTCATAGTAGCCATAGTCATAGGCCGGTGCCGCACAATAGGCCGGTGTGTAGTAGGGGCTGTTGGGATCGCAGTCCGGAGCGGGCGCGCCATAGCCGTAACCATAGCCAGGCGGCGGGACCTGCGCCGAAGCCGGAGAAGTCACCGCGACAGCCGTGCCCACCAGCATCGCCGCACCTAAAGCGATTTTCGAGAAGCGTTTCATTGTTGGTCTCCTTTCGACCATTCGTTGGCGTGGAGAATGTGCTTGGGCGGCTGAACCCAAGCTGAAGGGGCACATGTCCGGCCGTTCATCGCGGCGGCGGAATTGTGGCGAACGGGTTCCGTGATTTTTCCTCAGGGGGAATGGCTGCGGCATCGTTTCCGCCCGTAAAACATGGCGTTTGGCCGGCTTCTATTGTTTCCTTTCGCCCGCCCCCGGATTCGAAGATCCGCCGGCACAGATGAAAATCATGAATAGCCGCTTATAAAACAGGTTGGGAGAAGTCATGAGAATTCAGCATGGATTGTTGGCCGGCGGCGCATGTCTTGCCGCACTTTTGGCCAGCGCAGGAGCGTTCGCGCAATCGGGCGGCCAGAATGTGAATTGGCCTGTCTATATGGGCGATATCAGCGGCAGCCGCTTCAAGCCGCTGGATCAGATCAACGCGTCCAACTTTTCCAATCTGGAAGTGGCTTGGCGGTTCAAGACCGACAACATGGGCAACCGCCCGGAATACAAGCTGGAAGGCACGCCGCTGGAAGTGGACGGCGTGGTCTATGCCACCGCCGGTTCGCGCCGCGCGGTCGTCGCCCTGGATGCGGTGACGGGCGAGCTGCTTTGGGTACATGGGGAGAAGGAAGGCGCGCGCGGCGCCGCCGCGCCCCGCCAGCTCTCCGGCCGCGGCCCGGTTTATTGGAGCGACGGCAAGGACGCGCGGATTCTCTACACCACGCCCGGCTATCAGCTGATCTGCCTGGACGCCAAGACCGGCCAGCGCGTGCCGAGCTTCGGCGACAATGGCGCGGTCGATCTGAAGGCCGATGACGACCAGAAGATCGAGCCCGATCTCACCACCGGTGAAATCGGCTGGCAGTCGGCGCCCACCGTGGTGGGTGACGAAGTGCTGGTGGGGTCCGCCTTCCGCGAGGGTTTCACGCCGACCAGCTACAAGAACAACAAGGGCTCGGCGCGTGCCTATGACGTGCGCACCGGCAAGAAGCTTTGGGAATTCCACACCATCCCGAAGAAGGGCGAACCCGGCGCGGAGACCTGGCTCGATAACTCCAACGAATATACGGGCAACACCGGCGTCTGGACCGAGATGACAGCGGACCCCGTTGCTGGCTTGGCGTATCTGCCGGTCGAGCAACCGACCTCGGACTTTTATGGCGGCAAGCGCCCCGGCAATGGCCTTTATGGCGACAGTCTTGTTGCCGTGGATCTCAAGACCGGCAAGCCCAAATGGTACTTCCAGACCATCCATCACGAGATCTGGGACTATGACATGTCGTCCCCGCCGCTTCTGATGGACATCAATGTCAACGGCAAGCCGATCAAGGCGGTGGCCGAGCCGTCGAAGATGGGCTTCCTTTATGTGTGGGACCGCATCACCGGCAAGCCGGTCTGGCCGATGCCAGAGACCAGGGTCGAAAAAGGCAATGTGCCCGGCGAATGGTATGCGCCGACGCAGCCCATTCCCTCCAGGCCCAAGGCGTACACCCGCACCGGCGTCACGCCGGACGAGCTGATCGACTTCACGCCCGCGATGCACAGCCAAGCACTGGACCTGGTGAAGAACTACAAGCTGGGTCCCATCTTCACGCCGCCGGTTCTGTCGAAGCAGGAAGGCGGGCCGCTGGCGACCCTGATGCTGGGCCCGGCGTCGGGCGGCACCAACTGGCCGGGCGGTTCCTTCAATCCCGAGAACCACACCGTCTATGTCTATGGCTGCGATTCCTGTCTTTCGGCGACGGCGCTGGTGCCCCCGCCGCCCGGCATGACGGACTTGCCGCTGGTCGAAGGCCAGGCGGGTCAGCGCGTGGTGATGATCAACGCGGCGGGCGCCGGCGAAGGCGCCGACTCTGCGCCCGCGCCCAAGCGGCCTGCGCGTGCGGGCGGCGGCGGTGGCGGCTTCCGCCGTCTCACGGTGGACGGCCTGCCGCTGGTGAAGCCGCCATATTCCACCATCAGCGCCATCAACCTGGACAAGGGCGATATCGTCTGGCAGGTGCCGCATGGCGACACGCCCGACGCGATCCGCAACAATCCGGCGCTCAAGGGCATCAATGTGCCCCGCACCGGACAGAGCGGATTCAATATCGGAACGCTGGTGACCAAGTCGCTGGTGATTGCGGGCGATGCCCAGGTCACCACCACGCCCGATCATCCGCGCGGCGCGCCGCTTCGTGCATACGATCAGGCGACCGGCAAGGAAGTGGGCAATGTGCTGATGCCGGCGGGCCAGTCCGGCTCACCCATGACCTATATGGTCAACGGCAAGCAGTACATCATCGTCGCTGTTTCCGGCGGCGACTTCTCGGGTGAATACATTTGTTACACGCTGCCGGATAATGGGTGAGCCGCGACCGCGAAGCGGGCAAAAGCGGCGAACGCTGCGAGCTTAGGCGAGCGGCCGGAGAGCTGCCGACAAAGACACTCAAAAAGCCCCGCGTATGCGGGGCTTTTCTTTTTGGAACCCGCGAAACTTTGACAAAATCGCGAGACAGGCGCGTTCTAATCTCACGAAGAAGGGATGGACCTGCCCGCCGGGGTGAACGGCGGATGCGAGTGTTTGCCCTTGCTGGATTGCAGCGCCGAAAAATCCGAGCTTCTTTCTTCGAAAACAAGACGGCCCGCGCGAAGCACGTGCGCCTTTGACGCCGGGCAGTTGATGGACCTGGCGCTCCGCCGCGCCGGCCGCCACGACTTTTCCGACCGGTCATTCGTGGAGCCCCTGAAGCGGCTGCTCGATGCCTATGAGCGGGAATCCGATCTCTCGCGCTTCGGGCGCCGCGCGGTGCATTTCGATGTGCTGCGTTGCCTGGCCAACCTGTTGCGCCTGGACGAGGCCGAAGAAGCCGATCCTTCCATCACCGGGCGGGTCATCGAGGCGCCCATCTTCATCACCGGCTTGCCGCGCAGCGCCACCACCTTCCTGCACACGCTCCTGGCACAGGATCCGGCGCACGCTGTACCACGCTCCTGGCAGTCGATGTATCCCTATCCCAGCAAGGTGCTGGGCCTTGATCTGCGCAGGCTGGAAGTGGATGCGGAGTTCGCGCTGTTCCGGCTGTTTTCGCCCGGCGTCTCGGCGCTTCATCCCATCGCCGCCGACACGCCGCAAGAGTGTACCGATATCACCGCGCAAGTGTTCCAGAGCCTGCGCTTCGACACCACGCACCGCATTCCCTCCTATCAAAGCTGGCTGGACGGTCACGGCCATCATGCCGCGTTCCGCTTTCATCGCCGCTTCCTCCGGCACCTCGACGCCCAGGCGCCGGGAAAGCGCTGGGTGCTGAAATCGCCCGACAATGTCTTTGCCCTGGATGCGATCCGCGCCGCTTATCCCGACGCGCGCATCGTCTTCCTCCACCGCGATCCGCTCAGCGTGGTGGCGTCCTGCGTCAAGCTGGCGGAGCTGTTGAGGAAGCCCTTCACCCGTCATATCGACCGCGGCGAGTTGGGCGATCAGGTGTGCACGCGGCTGGTGGAAAGCACCGATGCGATGGCCGATGCGGCCCGGCGTGATCCCGCCATCCTCCATCTTCACTATCGCCGCATCGTCGCCCAGCCGATGGAGGCGGTGCGCATGCTCTACGATCATTGCGGCCTGGTGTTGAGCCGCGAGGCGGACGCGCGGATGCGGCATTGGCTGGAAACGCCGCGCAGGCACCGCCATCCGCGCTATCATCTGGAGGCGTTCGGGCTCAGTGCGCGCGACTTGAACCGGCGCTTTGCCCGCTATATGCAGGCCTTTCACGTCATGCCGGAAGCAGGCACTCCTCGCGTGCATGAAGGCCGGCTGCATTAGCCCGATCGGCGGATATGCGGTTCCTGAAATACGCCGTCTTTTTCATCGCCGTCGCCGCGCTGGCGGTTCTGGCGATCCGCGCCGGCATGGGCGAAGTGGTGAAAGCCTTGGCCGCGCTGGGCTGGGGCGGCTTCGCCGTCATTTCCCTGCTGCATGTGCCGGTGATCGTGGCCATGGGCCTGGCCTGGTGGAGCGTCGGGCGGGGGCGGGCATCGATGTTCGTCGCCGCACGCTGGGTGCGCGATTCCGTGGGCGAGGTGCTGCCTTTCTCGCAGATCGGCGGTTATCTCTCGGGCATCCGCGCCCTGACGATTGCGGGCGCGCCGCTCCAGGTCGCCGCGTTGTCGATGGTGGGCGATCTCAATGCCGAGTTCGCAGCCAAGCTGCCCTATGTGCTGGCCGCGATCCTTTGCCTGATGGCCATGCTGCCGGGCAATTACCTGATCCATCCTATCCTGGCGGCGCTGATCCTGGTCGCGGCGGGGCTGTCGGTGGCGTTCCTGTTCCGCAAGCGCCTGATCGTCGCGTTCGAGAATGCCACCGCGCGCATGGTGGGCAAATGGATACCCGAACGCGCCGTACAGCTGAATCTGGGTATCTATTTCGCCCCGGACCGTTTTCTGCCTGCCTCAGCCATCCATCTGGTGATGTGGTTCTTCGGCACCTTGGAAGCCTGGGTGACGTTTCACCTGATGGGCATTCCCGTCAGCGTGGCCGAAGCCTTGG
>DATKPL010000182.1:0-2831 GCA_035524155.1 Rhizomicrobium sp. | reverse complement strand
AAAAGCGAGTGCCCTACAAACACGCTTTTGCCAGGAACCATGCCCATGACCGACCGCCGCTCCATTCTCAAAGCTTCGCTGGTGGCGCCGGCCTTGCTGGCCAAGGGCGCTTCCGCAGCGACCGATCCTGCCGGCATCCAGATGAAACTTCCTTGCGTGATTTCGACCTGGCCTTTCGGCGTCGCAGCCAACAAGGCGGCCTGGGCGGTCCTGTCCAAGGGCGGCCGGTCGCTGGACGCGGTGGAGACCGGCGTCAAAATCCCCGAAGCCGATTTGAAAAATCACAGCGTGGGCCGCGCCGGGTATCCCGACCGGGACGGGCATGTGACGCTCGACGCTTCCATTATGGACGAGCATGGCAATTGCGGCGCGGTCGCTTGCCTGGAGCATATCGCCCATCCCATTTCGGTGGCGCGCTTGGTGATGGAAAAAACGCCCCATGTGCTTTTGGTGGGAGAAGGCGCGCTGCAATTCGCCCTGGAGCAGGGGTTCAAGCGCGAGGAATTGCTGACCCCGGAATCGCGCGCGGCCTGGCAGAAATGGCTGAAGACGGCAAAATACCAGCCGGTCGCCAACAGCGAAATCAGCACCTACGGCCTGGGCACGCCGGGCGGCATCCACAATCACGACACGATCGGCATGCTGGCGATCGATGCGCATGGCAATCTGTCGGGCGCCTGCACCACCTCGGGCGCGGCATGGAAAATGCGCGGACGCGTGGGCGACAGCCCGATCATCGGCGCGGGCCTTTATGTGGACAATGATGTGGGCGGCGCCACTTCGACCGGCATGGGCGAGGAAGTGATCCGCAATGTCGGCAGCTATGGCGTGGTCGAATTGATGCGGAACGGCATGAGCCCGACCGCCGCCTGCAAGGCCATTGTCGAGCGTATTCTCAAGCGCAAGCCCGAGACCAAGATGCTGCAAGTGGGCTTTCTGGCGATCAACAAGAAGGGCGAAGTGGGCGCCTGGGCGATTCAGAAGGGCTTCAGCTATTCGCTTTGCGATCAGGCGAGCCAGGATCGCGTGGTGCCGGGCCAGGCCTTCTACGAAGCCACGCCAGGTAACTAGGCGGGCCCTTGATCGCCTTGGCTTCGTAACGCGTGGGCGGCCAGCCTTGGGGCCGGGTTTTCCAATCTTTCGGGCCCTGCGCCGTCCATTCGAATTCGGGATGCGCCATCAGCCGTTCCAGCGCGTAAGGCAGATAGGATTTGTCGTCGGTGGCAAAGCGCAGTTCGGCGCCCGGTTTAAGCACTCGCGCCAATTCGCCCAGCATGTCCATTTGCAGGAAGCGGCGCTTGTGATGGCGGGTCTTGGGCCAGGGATCGGGAAACAACAGAAAAAAACGATCCAGCGATGCATCCGGCAATGACGCGATGATATCGCGGCCATCGCCTTCATAGATACGGATATTGGCGCGCGGGTCTTCGCTGAGTTTGCTCAGAAGCTTCGCCACGCCCATTTCATAAGGCTCGGCGCCGATCATGCCTATCTCGGGATTTTCACTGGCGAGCTGGTGCAGATGTTCGCCCGCGCCAAAACCCACTTCCAGCCAGAGTGATTTTACGTGAAACGGAAATTGCGCGCGCGCATCCTTCGCCGGATCGAACGCAATCTGCGGCAACAGCGTTCGGCGCAAATCCGTCTGCCGCGCCGACAATTTCGGTCCCTTGCGCCTTCCATATAGCTGGCGGCGTTGCCGATCCAGGCGCGGGCCCTGCTCAGTCACGCCGTGAACGAAAACACCGGCTTTCTTCCCCCGCAAGGCAAAGCCTTTGGCGGGGGAAGATGTCTTGCGAGGGTTTATCCCGAGGAAGACAGATGGGGGTGGAAATCAGACAGCGCCCTTGAGCTTGTCTGCCAAGTCGGTTTTTTCCCACGAAAACCCGCCGTCAGCATCTGGCTCGCGGCCGAAATGGCCATAGGCGGAGGTGCGGGCATAGATCGGCTTGTTGAGGCCCAGATGCTCGCGGATGCTGCGGGGCTTGAGGCTCATCAATTGCGGCAGCACGCGTTCCAGCTTGGCTTCGTCCACTTTGCCGGTGCCGTGCGTATCCACATAAACCGACAACGGATCGGACACGCCGATGGCATAGGAAATCTGGATGGTGCAGCGGTCCGCCAACCCCGAAGCCACCACATTTTTCGCCAGATAACGCGCCGCATACGCGGCCGAGCGGTCCACCTTGGTGGAATCCTTGCCCGAGAAGGCGCCGCCGCCGTGAGGCGCCGCGCCGCCATAGGTATCGACGATGATCTTGCGGCCGGTAAGACCGCAATCGCCATCAGGGCCGCCTACCACAAAAGCGCCTGTGGGATTGATGTGCCATGCGGTCTTGGCCGTGATCCATTCGGCGGGCAGCGCCTGGCGGATGTAGGGCTCGACAATGGCGCGGATATCGTCGGAGGTCTGTTTCTCGTCCAGATGCTGGGTGGAAAGCACGATCTGGGTGGCTTCCACTGGCTTGCCGCCAGCATAGCGCAAGGTCACCTGGCTCTTGGCGTCGGGACCCAGCGTCTTTTCCTTGCCGGATTTGCGGGCCTTGGCCAGCAATTGCAGGATCTTGTGGCTGTAATGCAGCGGCGCCGGCATCAGGACCGGCGTTTCGCGGCAGGCATAGCCGAACATGATGCCCTGGTCGCCCGCGCCTTCGTCCTTGTTGCCGCTGGCGTCGACGCCCTGGGCGATGTGGGGCGACTGGGCATGCAGCAACACTTCCACCTGGGCTTTTTCCCAGTGAAAGCCGTCCTGCTCATAGCCGATGTCCCTGATCGCGGCGCGCGCCACCGCTTCGACGTCCTTGGCGCCCACCGATTTGGGACCGCGGGTT
>DATKPL010000181.1:0-4502 GCA_035524155.1 Rhizomicrobium sp. | reverse complement strand
CCCGCACCTTCGCCGCTGGTGGTGGGCGCCGTTTCGCCCAGCGACGGCGCGGTCAGCCTGGGGCCGATCCAGCAGCGCGACCTCGACAGCCTGTTCGTCTGGCTGAATGACGCGCGCGCCGCGACGCTCGATCTGCCGTACCGGCCGATCGATTGCCTGGCGTTCCGCGACTGGCTGGACCGGCTGCCGCGCGAAACCTCGCAGATCCTGTTCGCCATCCGCGAAGCGAACCGGCCGGAAATGATCGGCTTCGTGCTCTTCAAGAATTTCCAGCCCGCCTATCAGACCGCCGAACTGGGGGTGCGGATCGGCGTCGAAGGCGATCGCGGCAAGGGTTTCGGCACGCGCGCTGTGCGCCTGGCGATGGATTATGCGTGGTCGGTTCTGAATCTGCACCGCATCAGCCTCAACGTGCTGGCGCACAATGAGCGCGCCATCGTCTCCTACCTCCATGCCGGGTTCGTCATGGAAGGAACGTTGCGCGAAGCCGCCTTCATCGACGGGCAGTGGCGCGATGTGGTGGTGATGGGCGCGCTCAACCCGAGGCACACGGTGTAAGCGCCGCTAATGCCCTTTGCCCTTGCTGATGACGCGCGCCGGATAGGCGCCCTCGATATGCTCGTGGAAATAGGCGCCGAGCGAGTCCGCAAAAATCAGGGAATCGTACACATCCTGGGGAACGTTTTCGTAAACCACGATTCGTCCGTCTGCGCGGAATTTCGCCCGGAGACGGTGCGTGGCTTCGTCATACGCAACCGCTTCGATGGAAAGAGATTGCACGAATGTCATGGTTATAAAACGTAACCAAAGTTAGTTCGCTCCGTGCAGCATGACCGGTCTGCGCCCGGTCTTTCGCGCTGCGAAATTGCTGCAAAAGCGCAAAAATCGGCCGGCCGCATTTTGTTGCGGCCGCCCTTTTGCGTCACGAACAGCCGCTGGTCGACCCGCAGGTGTTGCATTTCATGCAGGTGCCGTTTCGCACCAGCGTGAAGTTTCCGCAGGCGCCGCAGCTGTCGCCTTCGAAACCTTTCATGCGCGCTTCGGCGATCCGGCGCGAATGCGCCTGTTTGGACGACAGCGCCACTTCGATGCTGGCGACCTGCGCGCCGACGGGATTTCCCGTCAATGTCGCTTCGACGCCGGCGCGGATCTCGGACAAATCCAAAGCCTCCGCTTCCTCGAACTCTGCGTCATGGAAATGCGCGTGCTCTTCCTCCGCCAGCATGCGGGGTTGCGCGCCGCCCTTGACCAGCGCGACGGGCTTCAGATGCCCGCGCAGATAGCCGGTGGACGCGACCTTGGCGATCGCCACTTCGGTGGGCCCGCGTTCCGGGCCGCCGATGCCCATATCGTCGTCCGCGGGCACCACATGGGCGAGATCGTTGCGTCCCAGATACGAGACGCCTAGCTCGCGGAAGATGTAATCGAGCACGCTGGTGGCGCTCTTGATGGAATCGTTGCCGATCACCACGCCCGCCGGCTCGAAGCGGGTGAAGGTGAAGGCTTCCACGAACTCCTCCAGCGGCACGCCATATTGCAGGCCCACCGAGATGGCGATGGCGAAATTGTTCATCAGGCTGCGGAAAGCGGCGCCTTCCTTGTGCATGTCGATGAAGATTTCGCCCAGCCTCCCATCCTCATACTCGCCGGTATGGAGATAGACCTTGTGACCCCCCACGATCGCTTTCTGGGTATAGCTCTTGCGGCGATGGGGCAGGCGCTCGCGTTCCTGGGCGCGGACCTTCTCGACCACCCGCTCGACGATGCGTTCGGTGACGACGGTCTGCGCCGGTGCAGCCGCCAGCGGCTCGATGGCGTCATCCTCCTCGTCGTCGATGGCGAAGGCGGTGGTGGCCAGCGGTTGGGACAGTTTGGAGCCGTCGCGATAGAGCGCATTGGCTTTCAATCCCAGCTTCCAGGACGCCAGATAGGCTTCGCCGCATTCCTTCACGGTGGCGGCGTTGGGCATATTGATGGTCTTGGAGATGGCGCCCGAGATGAAAGGCTGGACCGACGCCATCATGCGGATATGCGAATCCACGCTCAATGAGCGCTTGCCCACCCGGCCGCAGGGATTGGCGCAATCGAACACCGGCAGGTGCTCGGGGCGCAGATAGGGCGCACCTTCCAAGGTCATGGCGCCGCAGACATAGAGATTGGCGGCATCCACATCGACACGGGAGAAGCCCAAGGCCTTCAGCATGTCGAAATCGGGCGCGTCCATGGCGGCAGCGTCGAGCTTCAGAACCTCACGGCAGAATTTCTCGCCCAGGGTCCATTTGTTGAAGACGAAGCGGATGTCGAAAGCGGATTCCAGCGCTGCCTCGATCTCGCGGATCTGCTCTTCGCCAAAGCCCTTGGCGCGCAAGGAGTCAAGATTGAGCCGGCCGCCAAAGCTTTCCAGCGAGCCATAGCCCACCGCATAGGCGACGATGGCGTTGGCCTCCACGTCGGTATAGCCCAGGCTGGCCAAAGCTTCGGGCACGCAGCGATTGATGATCTTGAAATAACCGCCGCCCGCCAGCGTCTTGAACTTCACCAGGGCAAAGTCGGGCTCGACGCCGGTGGTATCGCAATCCATCACCAGGCCGATAGTGCCGGTGGGCGCGATCACGGTGGCCTGGGCGTTGCGGAAGCCGAATTCCTTGCCCATCGCCAGCGCGTCATCCCAGGCGCGGCCCGCGGCCACGGCCAGATCCTTTTGCTGAATGGCGGACAGGTCCAGCGCCACAGGGGCGATGGAAAGGCGTTCATAACCCGCGCTTTCGCCGTGGGCGGCGCGGGCATGGTTGCGCATCACCCGAAGCATGGCGTCCTTGTTGGCGCCGTATTCGGGGAACGGCCCCAATTCGCCCGCCATTTCCGCGCTGGTGGCATAGGAAACGCCCGTCATCAGCGCCGAGATGGCGCCGGCAATGGCGCGGCCTTCGCGGCTGTCATAGGGAATGCCCGCCGACATCAGAAGCCCGCCGATATTGGCGAAGCCCAGGCCCAAAGTGCGGTAGTCATAGGAAAGCTGCGCGATTTCCTTGGAGGGGAATTGCGCCATCATCACCGAGACTTCCAGCACGATGGTCCAAAGCCTGACCGCATGCTCGAAGCCCGCGGTGTCGAACGCCTTGGGCGTGGCTTCGCCCCGGCGGAACTGCATCAGGTTGAGCGACGCCAGATTGCAGGCGGTATCGTCCAGGAACATGTATTCGCTGCACGGATTGGAGGCGCGGATTTCGCCGCCGGCCGGGCAGGTGTGCCAGTCATTGATGGTGGTGTGGAACTGGATGCCGGGATCGGCGCAGGCCCAGGCGGCGTTGGAGACCTTCTCCCACAATTCGCGCGCCGCGACCGTCTTGGCGATCTTGCCGCTGCCCCGATAGGTGAGATTCCAGGTGCGGTCCTCCAGGACGGCTTTGAGGAATTCGTCGGTGACGCGCACGCTGTTGTTGGAATTCTGCCCTGAAACCGAGGTATAGGCATCGGAATCCCAATCGGTGTCGTAGGACGGGAATTCGATATCCTTGTATCCCTGGCGGGCGAAGCTGATCACCCGCTCGATGTAATTGTCGGGGATCATCGCCTTGCGCGCGGCGCGGATTTCGCGGCGCAACGCGGGGTTCTTCTGCGGGTCGAAGCAATCGCCGCCCGAACCTTCACAGTTGATGCAGGCCTTCATCACCGCCTTGAGGTGTTTGGCGGCGAGCTTGGAGCCGGCCACGAGGGACGCGACCTTCTGTTCCTCGATCACCTTCCAGTCGATGAAATCCTCGATGTCGGGATGATCGATGTCGACGATCACCATCTTGGCGGCGCGCCTGGTGGTGCCGCCGGACTTGATCGCGCCTGCCGCGCGATCGCCGATCTTGAGGAAGCTCATCAGGCCGGAGGATTTGCCGCCGCCGGATAATTTCTCGTCTTCACCGCGCAGGGTCGAGAAATTGGTGCCCGTGCCCGAGCCGTATTTGAACAGCCGCGCCTCGCGGGTCCAAAGGTCCATGATGCCGCCTTCATTGACCAGATCGTCCTTGACGCTCTGGATGAAGCAGGCATGCGGCTGGGGATGCTCATAAGCGGAGCTGGACTTGGTCAGCCGGCCGCTCTTGTGATCCACATAGTAGTGGCCCTGGCCCGGACCATCGATGCCATAGGCCCAATTGAGGCCGGTATTGAACCATTGCGGGCTGTTGGGTGCGGCCTTCTGTGCCGCCAGCATGTGGCACAGCTCGTCATAGAAAGCGCGCGCATCCGGCTCGCCGTCGAAATAGCCGCCCTTCCACCCCCAATAGGTCCAGGTACCGGCCAGGCGATCGAACACCTGCTTGGCGGAATGCTCGCCGGTCGTCTCGCGGCCGCTCCTGGGATCGGCTTCCTTGCGCCAGAGGAAATCCGGCACGCCTTCTTCCGGCACGGGGCGAAGTCCTTTGGGCACGCCCGCCTTGCGGAAATATTTCTGCGCCAGCACGTCGGCGGCCACCTGGCTCCAGGTCTCCGGCACTTCGATTCCGTCC
>DATKPL010000180.1:0-2893 GCA_035524155.1 Rhizomicrobium sp. | reverse complement strand
ACCGCGCCCCGCGATGCGCTGGTAGTCAATGCGGCATAGGCTTGCAACGCGACCGACACGCGGCGTTGGCGCGCCGCGGGCTTCCAGGCTGCTGCGCCCTTGGTCTTCATACGGGCCCGGCGGGACCTCAGCTCGGCATCGGAAAGTGCGACGTTTATCGTGCGAGACGGGATATCGATTTCGATCAGATCTCCATCCTCGATCAGACCGACTTCGCCGCCTTCCGCGGCTTCTGGCGAGAGATGACCGATGGAAAGCCCGGATGTACCACCAGAAAAACGACCGTCGGTGACCAGCGCACAGCTTTTGCCAAGGCCCTTCGATTTCAGATAGCTGGTCGGATACAGCATCTCCTGCATGCCAGGGCCGCCTTTCGGACCCTCATAACGGATCACTACAACGTCGCCGGGCTTCACCCTGTCGCCGAGGATGCCGGACACGGCGTCTTCCTGGCTTTCGAACACCTTCGCGGGACCGCTGAACTTCAAGACGGACGTGTCGACGCCCGCGGTTTTTACGATGGCACCGTCCCGCGCGATGTTGCCGTACAGCACCGCCAATCCGCCGTCCTTGCTGAAAGCATGCTCCACATCGCGGATCACGCCCTTGGCGCGATCGACATCCAGAGCACGGTACCGCGTATCCTGGCTGAACGCTTCCGTCGTGCGTACACCGCCGGGCGCTGCCCGATAGAACGTTGCAGTCGCGCCGCTCTCACCTGCCCGCTTCACGTCGTAACGGGCCAGCGCCTGGCCAAGTGTCGGCATGTGGACTGTTGACACATCTGTATGGATCAATCCGGCGCGATCCAGCTCTGCAAGGATCCCCATGATGCCGCCGGCGCGATGCACATCTTCTACATGCACATCCGCAACAGAGGGCGCCACTTTGCAGAGGTTGGGCACCCGCCGCGACAGCCGGTCGATGTCCTGCATGGTGAACGGCAGCTCCGCCTCATGCGCGGCGGCCAAAAGATGCAGCACCGTGTTGGTGGATCCGCCCATGGCGATGTCGAGCGACATCGCATTCTCGAACGATTTGAAGCCGCCAACGGCGCGCGGCAGCACCGACGCATCGTCTTGCTCGTAATACCGGCGGGCAAGATCGACGATCAGCCAACCGGCCTCGGTGAACAGCCTGCGGCGGTCCGCGTGGGTCGCCACGAGCGTGCCATTGCCGGGCAGCGCCAGGCCCAGTGCCTCGGTCAGGCAGTTCATCGAATTGGCAGTGAACATGCCAGAGCACGAGCCGCAGGTCGGGCAGGCCGAGCGTTCCATCACAGCTGCCTCGGCGTCTGTCACAGTTGGGTCCGCCGCGGCCACCATGGCGGTGATGAGATCGGCACGCTTCTCGATGGTGGCGCCGCCGGTGCCGTCCGCGCGGATCTTGCCGGCTTCCATCGGGCCGCCGGAGACGAAGACGGTCGGGATATTCAGCCGCATCGCGGCCATCAGCATGCCCGGCGTGATCTTGTCGCAGTTGGAAATGCAGACCAGCGCATCGGCGCAATGGGCCTGCACCATGTATTCCACGGCGTCCGCAATCAGCTCGCGCGAGGGCAGGCTGTAGAGCATGCCGGCATGGCCCATGGCGATGCCGTCATCCACCGCGATGGTGTTGAATTCCTTGGCGACACCGCCGGCCTTCTGCACTTCCCCGGCGACGAGCTGGCCGAGGTCCTTGAGATGGACATGGCCGGGCACGAACTGGGTGAAGGAATTGGCAATGGCGATAATGGGCTTGCCGAAGTCGCTGTCGCCCATGCCGGTCGCGCGCCACAGCGCACGGGCGCCGGCCATGTTGCGGCCATGGGTGGAGGTGCGGGAGCGATAGGCGGGCATAGCACGGTCCTTAGAACGACGAAGCAGCGTCACATTGGCGTTTGTGACCTAAACTACGCGCGGGCGCATCATTTTACGACCCTTCCGGCCTGTGATCCTGGAATTTCTGATCCCTTCCGGGAGCTGGGCGGCCGCCGCCGCTTTACCTCCCGCGCCTTCCCGTTTCATCATCCCCGGGTCAGTGGATGGGGTGGAGCGGTGCATCAGGAAGAGCTGGTTTTTGTCGGCATTTGCGATCTCGCGGGCCTCGTGCGCGGCAAGGGCTTCCCGGCCCTGGAGCTGGACCGGCGCCTGCGCCAGGGCGTGGGGCTCACCGGCTCCAACATCATGATTTCAGCCTTCGGCCCGATCTTTTCCTCACCCTTCGGCACGCGCGGCGATCTCGTGATGATGCCGGACACCACCACCGCCGTGCAGGTCCCTTTTGACGATGCGGCGGCCGAGCATTTCTACCTTGCCGATATCAGGGAGCTGGACGGCAGCCCCTGGAGCTGCTGCCCGCGGGATTTCCTGCGCCGGGCGGTGGCGGAGCTTGAAGCCGAGGCCGGGCTGACCATCAAGGCGGCCTTCGAGCAGGAATTCGTCCATACCGGTATCGAGGACCGGCCAGGCGATGCCTATTCCCTCGCCTCCTATCGGCGACAGGGCGTTTTCGGCGAAAGCCTGATGGGCGCGATGCGCGCCGCCGGCGTTTCGCCGGACAGTTTCCTGCCGGAATATGGGCCGCGCCAGTTTGAGGTGACGGTGAAGCCGACCTTCGGTCTGCGCGCGGCGGATGAGGCCGTCATCGTGCGGGAGATGGTGCGCGCCGTCTCCCAGCGCATGGGCTTTCGCGCCAGCCTCGCCCCAATCCTGCAGCCGGACGGCATCGGCAACGGCACGCATATCCATTTCAGCCTGTGGGACAAGGACGGGCATCCGGTCTCGCGTGACGCGGCCGCGCCCTATGGCGTGGCACCGCGCATTGCGCCCTTCGTTGCCGGTGTTCTGCATCATCTGCCGGCCCTGACCGCCCTCACCGCCCCTTCTGTCGCTTCCTATTTCCGCTTGCA
>DATKPL010000179.1:0-6116 GCA_035524155.1 Rhizomicrobium sp. | reverse complement strand
GCGAGCGGTGCCCTCAACATGGCCTATGATTCCGACATCGATGGCGTGATGGCGCGCACCGCAACCAGGCCCATTCCCATGGGCCATGTGGTGCGCGAAGACGCGATGGCGTTCGGTTGGGCGATTGCGGCCTTCTCGGTCGCCACCATGTGGCTGTTCGTGAATTGGCTGGCGGCGTCGCTCTTGGCTTTCACCGTCTTCTTTTATGTCGTGGTCTATACGCTCTGGCTGAAGCGCCGCACGCCGCAGAATATCGTGATTGGCGGCCTTGCCGGCGCGCTGCCGCCGGCAATCGGCTGGGCCTCGGTGACGGGCAATCTCGGCCTTGCACCGCTGGTGCTGGTGGCGATCATCTTCATGTGGACGCCGCCCCATTTCTGGGCGCTGTCGCTCTGGCGTTGCGGCGATTACGCCAAGGCCGGCGTGCCCATGCTGC
This sequence comes from Rhizomicrobium sp., assembly GCA_035524155.1. GTDB lineage: Bacteria > Pseudomonadota > Alphaproteobacteria > Micropepsales > Micropepsaceae > Rhizomicrobium. The sequence continues at coordinate 5,680 of DATKPL010000179.1, read as the reverse complement.
CGGTGGTGCGGGGCAAGACCGTCACGCGCAATCATATTCTGGCTTATTCGCTGATCCTGGCGCCCTTGGGCGTGGCTCCAGCCTTCATCGGCCTGGGCGGCATGCTCTATCTGGTGACGGCGGCCTCGATGGGCTTCTGGATGCTTCTGGAAGCCTTCGCCACCTGGCGGGAGACGGACGAAGTGAAAGAACCCGCCGCCAAGCGCTTGTTCTTTGTTTCCCTGCTGTATGTCTTTGTGCCTTTCGCGGCCCTGATCGTGGAGCGGCTGCTTCACCTTCCTCCGCTCTGGGCATGAGGCGATGGATGATGATCCGTTCGACCCAGACAGCAGAGCCGGCCGTGAGCGGCGCAAGCGCAACATCGCGCTGGCGCTGGCGCTGGGCGGGTTGGTGATTTTGTTTTTTGTAATGTCCATCGTGCAATGGCACGAGAATATAAGCCACTAAGAGGGGCTAGTCTTATGAGCGGCGAAGTCAGGCACGATTATCATCTGGTTGAACCCAGCCCCTGGCCCATCGTGGGTTCGATCGGCGCCTTCACCATGCTGACTGGCGCCGTGTTCTGGATGAACAAGGATTACACAGGCTTTTTCGGCCTGCCGGTGAACGGCCAGCCCTGGATCTTCGCGATCGGCGTGGCACTGGTGCTTTACACCATGGCTGGCTGGTGGCGCGACGTGGTGCGCGAATCCGTCGTGCTGGGCAACCACACTCCGGTGGTGAAGCTGCATCTGCGCTACGGCATGCTGCTGTTCATCGCCTCCGAAGTGATGTTCTTCGTGGCTTGGTTCTGGGCCTATTTCAATTCGGCGATCTTCTTCAACGATGTCGGTATCGGCTCCTGGCCGCCGGCGGGCATCGTCACGCTCGATCCCTGGCACTTTCCGCTGCTCAACACCCTGATCCTGCTGACTTCCGGCACCACAGTCACCTGGGCGCACCACGCGCTCCAGATGGGCGACCGCAAGGGTGCGATCCAGGGCCTCTTGATCACCGTTCTCCTGGGCATGAGCTTCACCGGCGTGCAGGCCTATGAATATGCCCATGCGCCCTTCACCTTCGGTTTCAATCATTTGGCGGTGGCGCCTTTCACCGACCCGGCCCATGTGTCGCTATCGGTTGGCGCGGGCAATTTCGATGCCATCTATGGTTCGACCTTCTTCATGGCGACCGGCTTCCACGGCGCCCATGTGATCATTGGCACCATCTTCCTCACCGTGTGCCTGGGCCGCGCCATCGCGGGCCAGTTCACGCCCACCCGCCATTTCGGCTTCGAAGCGGCGGCCTGGTACTGGCATTTCGTCGACGTGGTGTGGCTGTTCCTGTTCGCCTGCATCTATGTCTGGGGCCAGGGACCGGTTACCGCTGCCTAATACGGCACGCTGCGCGCTTCTCGGCCTCTGCCCGCGCTGCGGGCAGGGGCCGTTGTTTGACGGCTATATCAAGCTCAGACCGCTCTGCCCGTCTTGTGGCCTGGACTATGCGATGTTCGACGCCGGCGACGGCCCGGCGGTGTTCGGCATCCTGATCGTGGGCGCCATCGTGGCAGGGCTGGCACTCTATGTGGAATTCACGTTCTCGCCGCCTTACTGGGTGCACGCGGTCTTGTGGATCCCCCTGATCGTGATCCTCAGCCTCCTGTTCCTGCGTCTCTCCAAGTCCACGTTGCTGGTCCTGCAGTACAAGCACAAGGCGGGAGAAGGGCGGCGACACTGATGGTCCGCTTCCAGCCTTATCCAGGTTTCACGATCGCGGCAGCGATCATGACGGCGATCCTGATCGGATTGGGCGTCTGGCAGGTCGAACGTCTGCACTGGAAGCTGGACCTGATCGCCACCATGGACCGCAAGATGCATGCCGCGCCTGTGGCGGTGGATGGCGCGGGCGCGCCGTTCGCGCCGGTGCCGCAGAACGATTATGCCCGGGTCTCGCTCCAGGGCCGCTTCGACAACGCCAAGGAAGCCTATGTCTTCACCACCGGGCCGGGCGGTGACCCTGTCTATCATGTGTTGACCCCGTTCACGACCGATGCCGGCCATGTCTATCTGGTGGATCGCGGCATGGTGCCGATGGACAAGCGCGATCCGGCAAGCCGTGCGGAAGGTCAGATTGAAGGCGAGACGCATATTGTCGGCATCTGGCGCACGCCCGACGGGCCGGGCCTGTTCACGCCCGCGCCCGACCTTGCGCATCGCATCTGGTATGCGCGCGATCTCAGGGCGATTGCCGCCAGCGATCATATCGCGCTGAGCGCCCCTGTGGTGATCGAGGCGGACGCCACGCCCAATCCAGGCGGCTGGCCCAAGGGCGGGCAGACCGTGGTGGACCTGCCCAACAATCATCTCTCCTACGCCGTCACCTGGTTTGGGCTTGCGGCGGGTCTGATCGGCGTCTATTTCGCCTATCATGTGTCCAAGGGCCGGCTCCGCTGGACCTGACGGAGAAAAACGTGTCCGACGCCAGCCGCTTCATATCCACAAGAGGCCAAGCGCCCGAAACCGGTTTCGCCGAGGTGCTGTTGGCCGGCCTGGCCCCGGACGGCGGGCTTTATATGCCCGCGGCGTGGCCGCATTTCTCGACGCAGCAGATCGCCGGCTTCAAGGACAAGCGATACCAGGATGTCGCTTTCGAGATTCTGTCCCGTTTCACCGGCGACAGCTTCACGCCGGCGGAGTTGAGAGAAGACGTCGAAGCCGCCTATTCGGGATTCACGAAGCCGGAGATCGCGCCCTTGTCGCCCATGAGCGGCAACCGTTATCTGCTGGAGCTGTTTCACGGTCCCACTTTCGCCTTCAAGGACATCGCGCTTCAGGTTCTGGGGCGCCTGTTCGCCCGCGCGCTGAAGCAACGGAGAGGGCGCGCCACGGTGGTGGCAGCGACCTCGGGCGATACGGGATCGGCGGCGATCGCGGCCCTGGGCGGGCTTCCCAACATCGATGTCTTCGTTCTCCACCCCAAGGGTAGGGTGAGCGAAATCCAGCGCCGCCAGATGACCACGGGCGGTCACGCCAATGTTCACAATATCGCGCTGGAAGGCAGCTTCGACGACGCCCAGAGCATCGTGAAAAGCCTGTTCGCGGAAAAGGAATTCGCCCGCGAGATCGGGCTCACCGCTGTCAACTCCATCAATTTCGTCCGCATCGCCGCGCAGAGCGTCTATTACTTCACGGCCGCGGCCCAACTTGCCGGGCCGCCCATCTTTGTCGTGCCCACCGGCAATTTCGGCGACATTTTCGCGGGCGAAGCGGCCGAACGCATGGGCCTCAAGGCCAAGAAGCTGGTGATCGCCACCAACGCGAACGACATCATGGCGCGCGCCTTGAATGACGGCGTCTATGCGGCGGGCCAAGCGCATCACACGCTCAGTCCGTCGATGGACATCCAGGTCGCGTCGAATTTCGAGCGCGCGTTGTTCGAAGCCTCCGGCCGGGACAGCGCCTGGACCCGCGCGGCCATGGAGGAATTCGCCCGCGACCGGCGGCTGGAATTGCCGCACGAAATCCTGGCCGCGTTGCGCGAGCGCTATGCCGCGAAATCCAGCGACGACGAAGAGACTTTGGCGACCATCAATGCCGTCGCCGGCGTCCAGAACCGGATCATCGATCCCCATACGGCTGTCGCCTTCTCGGCGTCGCGCAAGTTGGGCTTCCCGGAAGAGCCGGTGGTGGTCCTTTCGACCGCCCATCCGGCCAAATTCGCCGACGCGGTGACCCAGGCCACCGGCAGCCCGCCGGTCCTGCCCGAAGCGTTGGAGCGGCTTCTGGCGCTGCCGGAAACACTGGATGTCTTGCCCAACAAGCTTTCTTTGATTCGCCAATACATCTCTTCTAAACTGACGGTATGAACATAGAAATATCACGACTTTCCAATGGCTTAACGGTTATCTCGGACCCCATGGCCAATCTGGAAAGCACCGCTCTGGGCGTCTGGGTAGGAACCGGCAGCCGGGACGAATTGCCCGCCGAGATGGGCATCTCCCATATGCTGGAGCATATGGCGTTCAAGGGCACCTCGGGCCGCAGCGCGCGCCAGATCGCCGAAGAGATCGAGTCCGTGGGCGGTTATGTCAACGCCTATACCAGCCGCGAGCAGACCGCTTTTCACGCGCGCGTCCTCAAGAACGATGTGCCCCTGGCGCTGGATATCATCGCCGACATCCTCATCAACTCCACTTACGACGCCGGCGAGTTGGAGCGCGAGCGCCAAGTGGTGCTGCAGGAATTGGGACAGGCGCGGGATACGCCGGACGACATCATCTTCGATCATCTTCAGAACGTGATCTATCAGAACCAGGCATTGGGGTGGCCGATCCTGGGCGACGAGAAAACGGTGACGTCGTTCACGCCGTCGGCGCTGCGCGACTACAACGCGCGGCGCTATCGCGCCGGCGGCATGACCCTGGTCTGCTCGGGCGCGGTCTCGCATGCCGAGGTGCTGCGCATCGCCGAAGAGAAATTCGCTCGGCTGCGAAGCGGATCGGCATCGATCACCGCCGCGGCGAATTATGTGGGCGGCGAAATGCGTGTCGAGGAAGAACTCGAGCAGGCGCATATCGCCTACGCCTTTCCCGGCCTTGCCGCCAATGACGAGGATTTCTATGTCGCCCAACTGCACGCCGTGATCCTGGGCGGCGGCATGTCCTCCCGCCTGTTCCAGGAAGTGCGCGAGAAACGCGGTCTCTGTTATTCCATCTATGCTTTCACCAACAATTTCCAGGATGGCGGCTTCACCGGCATCTATGTGGGCACCGGCGAAGAAGAAGCGGCGGAAGTCTCTTCTGTGATCGCGGGCGAGATGGAAGGACTTTGCCGCATGGTGACGGACGCGGAATTGGCCCGCGCCAAGGCGCAGCTGAAATCCGGCCTGTTGATGGGGCTGGAGCGGCCCGGCAGCCGCGCCGAGCAGATCGCGGGCCAGATCTTCACCTTCGGACGGGTGCAAAGCATCGCCGAGATCGTGGCCCAGATCGAGCGCGTGGATGCGAATGACGTGAAGCGTTACGCCGGCCGCGTGATGGCCAGCCCGTCCCTCGCCGCGATCGGGCCGGTGAAAAAACTCGAACGCCACGATGTCTTCGCCGCGCGCTTCACGCGGGCCCGGGAAGCGGCCGAGTAATGAAACGCCCCGGCCCCGGCAAGATGAGTGCGATGATGCACTCGCGGCCGATGGCCTTCATGCGCGGGCTGACCTTTCCGGGCGGGCAGCAGCCCGTCATTCGCGGCAATGGCGTCTATCTGCGCTATCCGCGCATCGGCGATTATGCGAGCTGGGCCAGGCTGCGCGGCGAAAGCCGCGAATTTCTTTCCAAATGGGAACCGGTCTGGGCCGATGACGAATTGACCAGGGGCGCGTTTCGCCGCCGCATCAAGCGTTACCACAAGGAAACGCGCCTCGATTCGGCCTATGTGTTCTTTGTCTTCCGCATGAGCGACGACGCATTGATCGGCGGCTGCACGCTTTCCAATGTGCGCCGCGGCGTCACCCAATGTTGCGCGTTGGGTTATTGGATCGGCGTTCCCTATGCGCGCCGGGGTCATATGACCGATGCCTTGAACGCACTGATCCCTTTTGTGTTCGGCACACTGGGGCTGCATCGCATCGAGGCCGCCTGCCTGCCCGAGAACGAAGCCTCGCGCAGCCTTCTGACCAAGGCGGGCTTTCGGGAAGAGGGCCTCGCGAA
>DATKPL010000178.1:0-4807 GCA_035524155.1 Rhizomicrobium sp. | reverse complement strand
GCACGGGGCTTGGCCTTTCCATGACCTTCGGTTATGTGCGTCAATCGTCGGGGTATCTGGGGATAGAGAGCCGTCCCGGTGAGGGCGCGACGGTCACTATCCTGATGCCGCGGATCGAGGAGGTCACATGAAGCGCCAGATCCTGATCGCCGAAGACGAGGTGATGCTGCGCGTGATCGCCGTGGAGATGCTGGAGGATGCCGGCTTCGAGGTCTTCCAGGCAGGCGACGGCGAAGAGGCGCTGGCGCTGCTCAAGCTCAATCCCGGGATCGCGCTTCTGGTGTCCGACATCAAGATGCCGCGCATGGACGGCTATGTCCTGGTCAAGGCGGGACTGGATTTCAAACCCGATCTCAAGGTCCTGATGATGACAGGCTATGCCCAGGATCCGCCGCCCGACCTGATCCGCGAGCGGCAGATCGAAATCCTGCGCAAGCCCTTCAATCTCGACCGGCTGTGCCAGATGGCCGAGGCAATGACGGCCGCCTGACACCGCCTATTGCGGCGGCGCGTGCGTGGCGGCCAGATAATCCACGATCAGCGGCATGTCTTCGTCCTTGAGGGGCGCCTTGTAGGTAGTGCGCATCTTGGCGACTTCGGCCGCCCAGGTGGCGCGCGGCAGAAGCGGCTGATCCAGCACCATGTCGGCGGAATGACAGGCCAGGCAATTCTGGTTGACGATTTTCACATTCGGCCCGTCGGGAAAGGACGCTGTGTCCGGCGGAAATTCCAGCTGCACGGATTTGAAGGCGGGCGCCGCCGCCGACAATGCAGGGATCAGCAAGGCCGCCGCGCCGATCAGGAAAAATCTTTTCATCGCATCACACCAGCGTGACGGGGGTTTGTTCGATCACGTTGCGCATATAGCCCGAGCCGTTCCAATTGGCTTGATCGGGTTGCACATCGCCTGCCGTATTGGTGCAGCGCACCGCCAGGACCGCCTGGCCGGCCCCGCCCATGGCAAGGTCGGCGGTCCAGCGGCGGAAGCTGTAGGGCCCTTCGTCGGCGCCCAATTTGGCCACTTGCCAGGTCCTGCCGCCATCGGCCGAGACCTCGACCTTGGCGACACCGGAATCCCCGCCCAGCGCCAGCCCGCGCAGCGAAGCGCGTGCACCCGCTTTCAAGCGGGCGCCGGGAGCGAGATTGGTGATGAAGGAGCGCGGCAGCATGCGGTTGATGGGCACCATGGCGACGCCTGCCTGGCCCGGTTTCATGTCGGCATGGGGCGTGTCGGGAATGAGATATGCCGTCTTCATCCAGAAATTATCGTCGGGCGCATCCAGCACTTCGATATCGCTCAGCATCTTGACCCAGTAGGTCGAATACCAGCCGGGCACCACCAGCCTGATCGGGTAGCCATTGAGCAGCGGCAACGCCTTGCCGTTCATGGCGTAGGCGATCAGCACTTCCGGCTGGCGGGCATGATCGATGCCAAGCGATTTCTTGAATTGCGGCCCGTCGCTGACCGGCGCCTTGTCCAGGCCGGTGAACCGCACCGCCACCGCGTTCGACTTGATCCCTGCTTTTTCCAGCACATCCCTGAGCCTGACACCGGCCCAGCGCGCATTGCCCATCGCGCCATTGCCCCATTGGCCGCCCGCCACCCGAGGCTCGAAAAAGCCGCGGGAATTGCCCGAGCATTGATTGACGGCGGCAATTTCGACGCGGGGAAATTTGAGGAGATCCGGCAAGGCCAGTGAAAGCTCATTCTGCACCTGGCCGCGCACTGCAAGCCGGTAAGCTTTTGCGTCTATCTCGGTGGGAATGTCGGACCAATGCCAGCGCACGAAGAATTTGTCATTGGGCGTGAAAACGCCCTTGTCGAAATCGGAGAAGGGCGTCTCCAGCATGGGCGGGCGGCTGCGCTGCAGCACCATGATGCCCTTCTGGGGAAAATCCTTGGTGAGGGGACGCGCGCCTTCGCCGCCGGGAAAAGGGAAATCGGGACCTTGCGGCGCGGCCAGGGACGGGGTTGCCGCCAAAGCCAATGCGCTGCCGCCTTCCACCAGAATCGCGCGGCGTGACCGCATGCGGGAATGCTCCTTCCACGTGCGGAGGAACGCTAGCATGGCCGGCGCGGCCAACCGTTATGACAATGGAAATATCACGCCATGGCCGAAGGGAAAAAGATTACGACCGCGTCCGCTTCACCGCGTCGCGCCAGCCTGCCACCAGCCGCGATCGCGTGGCGCCGTCCATCGCCGGCGTGAAACGCCTTTCCCGCCGCCAGCTTTTGGCGAAGCCCTCCTCGCCCGGCCAGACGCCCGCGCCAGAACCGGCCAGCCACGCCGCGCCCAGCGCCGTGGTTTCCAGCACAACTGGCCGGTCCACAGGCGCGTCCAGAATGTCGGCCAACCGCTGCAGCATCCAGTCGCTGGCCACCATGCCGCCATCCACGCGCAACACCGTGTCCGACGCGCCCTGCCAATCGGCGCGCATGGCGTCGAGCAGATCGAGGGTCTGATAGCAGACCGCTTCCAACGCGGCGCGGGCAATCTCTTTGGGACCCGTGTTGCGGGTGAGGCCGAAAAGGGCGCCGCGGGCGTGCGCGTCCCACCAGGGCGCGCCGAGCCCCGTGAAAGCAGGCACCAGATAGACCGCTTGTTCGGGATCGGCGGCAGCGGCCAGGGATCCGCTTTCCTCGGCGCGGGCAATCAAATGCAACCCATCGCGCAGCCATTGGATCGCTGCGCCCGCAACGAAGATCGAACCTTCCAGCGCATAGACACTCTTGCCGTCCAGCCGATACGCGATGGTGGTGAGAAGCCGCTTGGTGGACGTGATCCGTTTTGTGCCCGTATTGAGCACGGCGAAACAGCCGGTGCCATAGGTGGATTTGAGCATGCCGGGCGTGAAACAGGCCTGCCCCACCGTCGCCGCCTGCTGGTCGCCAGCGATGCCGCGGATGGGAATGGCGGTGCCGAACAGGGCGGGATCGGTGGCGCCAAAATCGTCGCGGCATTCCTTGATCTCGGGCAACATCGCGCGCGGCACGCCGAACAGCTTCAGCAGATCGTCGTCCCACGCGCCCTTTTCGATGTCGCACAGCAAGGTGCGCGAGGCATTGGTGAGATCGGTGGCATGCACCTTGCCGCCCGTGAGTCGCCAGAGAAGGAAGGTGTCCACCGTGCCGAAGGCCAGCTCGCCTCTTTCTGCCCCGGCGCGCGCGCCTTCGACCTTGTCCAGCATCCATTGGATCTTGGTGGCGGAGAAATAAGGATCGAGCAGAAGCCCGGTCTTGGCCGTCACCATTGCTTCGACACCGTCTTTGCGCAGCTCCTCACAGCGGTCGGCGGTGCGGCGATCCTGCCAGACAATGGCGTTGTGGATGGCGCGCCCGGTCTTCCTGTCCCAGATCAGGGTGGTCTCGCGCTGGTTGGTGATGCCGATGGCGGCGATGTCGGAGGCCGACAATTTGGCGTCGGCCAGGGCGCCGCGCATGGTCGCCAACACCGTGCGCCAGATATCTTCCGGATCATGCTCGACCCAGCCCGAGCGGGGAAAGATTTGCGGAAATTCCTGCTGGGCCACGCCCCGCACCCGATAGGCGCCGTCAAAGACCATGGTGCGCGACGACGTCGTGCCTTGATCCACCGCCAGAACGAATTCCGCCATGCCGCCCCTCACACCCGCGCGAATTGATCTTCCAGATAATTGGAAAGCGCCTGTTCCTGGGCGTGCGAGAAATGCAGGCCCAGCTTGGTGCGCCGCCAAAGTATGTCGGCCACCGACAGCGCCCACTCCTTCTCGACCAGGAACGTCACTTCACGCGCGCCCAGATCGGCTCCAAATATGGAGCCCAGATCGCCATCCTTGAGGATCGCCTGCGCTTCGGTGCCATAGCAGCGCGCCAGGCGGCGGACGGTCGAAGCTGCAACCTTCGGCGCGCGCTTCCGCAGCGCCGCCACCAGCGTCTCAAACCCGTCCACGGGGAAATCGCCGCCCGGCAAGGTCGCGCCCTTGGTCCAGGCGGGACCGCGCGCACCGAGCACGCTTTCGACCAGCGTGAGCGCCCGTTCCGACAAATGGCGATAGGTGGTGATCTTGCCGCCAAGCACGTTGAGGATCATGCCGCTTTCCGCGGTGCCATCCAGCTTGAGCACATATTCGCGGGTGGTTTCCTGCGCCTTGGAGGCGCCGTCATCGTAAAGCGGCCGCACGCCTGAATAGGTCCAGACAATGCCTTCGCGCGTCACCGGCACGCGAAAATATTCACTGGCGGCGGCACAGAGATAATCAACCTCTTCACGTGTTGCCCGCACTTTGGCCGGATCGCCGGTGTAATCATGGTCGGTGGTGCCGATCAGGGTGAATTCATTTTCGTAAGGAATGGCGAAGATCACGCGGCCGTCGCGGTTCTGGAAGATATAGCAGCGATCATGATCGTAGAGCCGCTTCATCACCAGATGGCTGCCCTGCACCAACCGGACATGGCGGCGGGGCGCCTCGCCCACCACGCTGTTCAGCACATGATCGACCCAGGGACCGGCGGCGTTCACCACCAGTTTCGCGCCCACCTCGCGGCTTTCTCCCGAGCGCCGGTCTTTCAGCCGCACCACAAAGCTGCCGCCCTGGCGCGTGAGATGGGTGACCTGGGTCTGGGTATGGATTTGCGCGCCGCGCGCCGCCGCATCCCGCGCATTCAACACCACAAGGCGAGAGTCCATTACCCAGCAATCGGAATATTCAAAGCCGCGCGTCATGGCCGGCTTCAGAACCGCGCCGGCCGGGTCATATCTGAGGTCCAGGCTGCGCGTGGGCGGCAGGCGTTTGCGTCCGCCGATATGGTCGTACAGGAAAAGGCCCA
>DATKPL010000177.1:0-6087 GCA_035524155.1 Rhizomicrobium sp. | reverse complement strand
TGACGGACATCGACTTCTCGGTCAGGCCGGGCGAATGGCTGGCGGTGGTGGGGCGCAGCGGATCGGGCAAATCCACGCTCGGCAAACTGATCGCGGGCATCGAAGAACCCTGGAGCGGGGAAGTTCGGCTGGACGGGCGGCCGTTGATGTCGGTGCCCAGGCGCGTCACGCGCAATTCGGTGGCGATGGTGGATCAGACCATCACGTTCGTGGACGGCACCTACCGGGACAATATCGCGCTCTGGGATCCCACACTGCCGGAGGAAAAGATCGTCGCCGCCGCCAAGATGGCGGGCATCCATGATGTGATCCTGGCCGAGCCCAACGGCTACGACACCAAGCTTGCCGAGGATGCCGGCAATCTCAGCGGCGGCCAGCGCGCGCTGCTCGATCTTGCCCGCGCGCTGGCGGTTCGCCCGTCGGTCCTGCTGCTGGATGAATCGACCGCGGCGCTGGACGCCATCACCGAAGACCGGGTGATGGAGCGCCTGCGCGAATTGGGCGCCACCACCATCCTGATCGCGCACCGGCCCAAAACGGTGCGCCTGGCCGACCGCATCCTGGTGATGGATCAGGGCAAGATCGCCGGGATCGGCACCCATGACGAATTGATGCAAAACTCGCCCGCCTATCGCACCCTGATGGAGGGCGCCTGACCATGGCGATGGCGGAAGCGTCCGACATCCGGGACGAAGCGGCCGATACGCGCGCAGAGCCCGTGCTGATGGTGGAGGAGGGCCATGCCCTGGTCTTCGCCCGAAATGGCGAGGCGCGGCGCTTCCTGTTTCGCCTGGACGCACCCGCCGCTTTGTTCGGCTGCGGCGATGAGGGGCACCTGCTTATGGCGCAGCCTTCGCAGGGCGCCAAAACCAGGCCGATCCCGGCGCGGCAATTCTGGGGCGATCCCCGAAGCACGCCCTCAGGCTCTTTGGCCGACCGCTGGGTGAGCGCGCTGTCGGGGGCGGCGATGCTCCATCTCGCCATGCCGCATTTTTCCCGCCCCCAGCATGCGGGGCACGCCGTCGCCGAACTCGCGGCGGGACAGGTCCTCACCGGCGGGCAGGATGTTCTCTGGTGCAGGATCAAAACAGGATGCGGCGTCCTTTTCGACACCGAACCGGTGGGCGCGGGCGATCTTATCCCGCTTGCGTCGCGGGCGTGGCTGCGCGCCTTCGAAGCCATGGAGCTCGGGTGCACGCCCGTCACGAAACTCGACCCCGATCAGATCGCGGCGGCGCTGGTCTCGTTCCAGGCACTGGCAGAGAACGCCATCAAACGGCAGATCGCTTTCGATGCGGTGGACGAGATGTTGCGGCTGGCGCGCCAGTCCGACCGCGCCATTGCCGACACGCGCCGCGTTCATGGCGATCTGGGGCGCATGGTGGGCGCGCGAGCGCCGCTCCGCGCGCCACCCGGGAATATCTCGACCTTGTTCCTGGCCGTGTCGGCCTTGTCCGAGCGGATCGGCGTGCGCGCCGAGATGCCAAAATCCGTGCGCGAGGCGGAAGCCGATAGCGAACCGGCGCTGGAGGAAATCCTGGGCGCCTCCAACCTGCGCGCCCGGCCGCTGCGCCTGGCGGTGAACTGGTGGAAGAAGGGTTCGGGCAGCTTCCTGGGTTTTCGCGCCGATACCGGGACGCCGCTGGCGCTGATCGAGCGCCGCAGCTCCTATGTCATGCACGACATAGCGGCGGGCACCAACCGGCCTGTCACCGCGGATGTGGCAAAAGAGATCGGCCGCGACGGTTTTGCGCTCTATCAACCTTTGCCGGACAGGCGCCTGACCTTTCGCGATCTTCTCACTTTCGGTTTCCAGGATTGCGGGTTCGATTTCTTCACCCTGGTTCTGGCCGCCCTGGTGGGCGCCTGGATCGCCTCGGTGCCGTCGCTCTTGTCGCGCTGGATCTTCGACGACCTGATCCCGCATGAATCCATTGATCTCCTCATCGAGGTGGGCGCGGTGCTGGTGGTGCTGGCGCTGTTGCGCGCGGTTTTGGTTTATTCCGGCAATGTCGCCTATGCGCGAATCCGGTCGCGCAGCTCGACCCGGTTGAAGGCCGCACTGTGGGACCGGCTGTTGCGCCAGCCCACCTCCTTCATCACCCGTTTCGCTGCGCCCGACCTGTCGCTGCGCATCAATACCGCCGAGAATGTCACCGGCGCGATCCACGGGATGATGCAGCAATCGCTCGCCACGACGGGCATGCTGCTGTTCAACCTCGCCGCCATGTTCTGGCTTTCGCCGGTGGCGGCGGGCGTGGGATTGAGCCTGATGGCGTTGTTCCTGCTGGCCATCCTCATTGCGGGACAGGCGCAGAAACGCGCCTTCACCGGCGGCGAGCAGGCGGAAGGCTCGGTCTCGGTCTTCGTCCATGCGCTGACGCGCGGCGTGCGCAAGCTCCGGCTCGCCGGCGCCGAGGACCGCACCTTCGTGAAATGGGGCGACCGCTTCACCCGCTCGCGCCTCAAGCTGATCAATTCGCGCAAGGTGGGCAATTATTTCGCCGTATTCACCGCCGGCTACAATATCGCGGCGCTGGGCGTGATTTTCGCGGTGCTGGCCTGGATGACGGAAGGCGGTACGCCGGTCGGCGTCTTTTTCGGCTTTATCACGGCCTTCGGCATCGCCATGGGCTCGCTCACCAGCCTGGGCCGGGTGGTGCTGAACGGCATGTTCCAGATCGCCACCATTCCCTATGCCCAGCCGTTGCTGGATACCGTGCCGGAAAAGCCCTCGGCCAAGATTCCGGCGGGAAGGCTGACCGGCGATATCGAGATCTCGCAGCTTTCGTTCCGCTATGGTCCCGACCGTGATCCCGTGCTGTCGAATGTGAGCTTCTCGGTCGCGCCCGGCGAATTCGTGGCGATCGTGGGCCCCAGCGGTTCGGGCAAATCCACTCTGGTGAAGCTGCTTCTGGGGTTCGAGCAACCTGCCACCGGCGCGGTCTTGTATGACCGCCAGGACCTCAAGAATCTCAACGCCGATTCCGTGCGCCGCCAGATCGGCACGGTGCTGCAACGGCCGCAGCTGATGCCCACCACCTTGTTCGAGAATGTCCGCGGCATCTCCAACGCCTCGGCCGAAGACGTATGGGACGCGCTGGAACTCGCCGGCCTCAGGGACGATGTCGAGGCCATGCCGATGGGCCTCCATACTTTGGTAACCGAAGGCGCTTCCGGCTTCTCCGGCGGCCAATTGCAGCGCCTGGCCATCGCCCGCGCGGTGGTGCGCAAACCCGCCATCCTCATCCTCGACGAAGCCACCAGTGCGCTGGACAATGCGATGGAGCGGGAGGTGACCGGCAACCTCTCGCGCCTTGCCGTCACCCGCATCGTGATCGCGCACCGACATTCCACCGTGCGCCATGCCGACCGCATCATTATGCTGGCTGACGGGCGGATCGCCGAGACCGGCACATTCGACGAATTGGTGGCGAGAGGCGGGGCATTCGCCCAACTCGCCAGACATGCGGCAATCCCACTCTGAAGGAGCTCCTCATGAGCAATGACGGCACACGGGACGACGGCAAAAAGAACCTCTCTCTGGAAAGTCTCGACCAGGTGGTAGGCGGCATCGGCGCTGTGCCTACCGTCGGCAAGAAAAAAACCGACGCGGACGTGCTGGCGGAAGCTTCCGCTTCGAAGCTCGGCTTCGCGCCCGATTTCGGCAAGCCGTCTTCCGGGATCATTGCCGGCGATGAGAAATGGCTGAAGCCCCTGGATACCGCCGAGATCATGCAGCAGCAGTTCCGGAACAACATCGAGATGGGCCTGCTCGGCAGTTTCATGGGAAAAAGTGCCGCCACCGCCGGCGCCGCATTTGATGACTTTCTTCAGACACCCAAAGGCAAGGCACTTACGCCGGCCGGATGGGCGGTTGTCTATGACTGCATTCTGGGATCGGGATTCACGGACAATAGCAAATCGGCTTTCGCGCAACCCGGCCACACGAAACTCTCGGCGGAGATGCAGGAGGCGCTCAAGATCAAGCTCCGCCCCCACATCGAAGAGATCACGCGCGGCGTGGTGGAAAACATCAAGCCCGCCGCCACCACGGCACAGGGCGTGTTGGCGAACGGCATCGGCCAGACCAGCGATGTGCTCGCCCATCTGATGAGCAAGGTGGATACCCAGCAGATCCGCGACGACCTTGTCAGCAAGGCGCAAAGCGGCTTCGAGAAAGGCCTGGACACGCTCAAGGGCATGCGCGAGGGCAAGGCGGTCGCCGATCTCATCAACAATCCCACCAGCGAGGACGCCTGGAAAACGGCCGTGTTCGAGGTGGGAATCTCCGCTGTGACGCCGACCAAGGTCGGGATCGTCAAGTTCCTGGGCGAACAGATGGCGTCGAATGCGACGCTCAAATATATCGGGCTGGGCCAGTACGATCCGCAAGTCCAGCAGGCCGCCCGCGCCATGGTCAACACCATGAACAGGGCGACGGATGCGGTCGTCGATCTCTACAAGAACGGCTATGTCGCGGCTATGACGTTCGGCCTCGACGTCAAGGGCATCGTCGACATCGGCAAGAATATCGGCGATTTCGGCAAGGCCGCCGTTTCGGGTGACGTGAACGCCATGGGCAAGGCGGCCAAGGCGCTGGTCGTGGACGCGGTGAATGACGTCAAGGATGGCCTGGAGAAATTCTATATAGGCGGGACCACCAAGGCGGTGAGTTGGGCCAAGGACATCACCATGGGCCTGCTCAACGATCTGGGCGCGACGCCCTATGCCGAAATCGCCGTCCAGGAAACCAAGAAGGCATTGGTTGATTTCGGCAACAAGGCCAAGGCGGGCTCCGAAGCGGCCATCAACGCGATCGCCGATTTCGCCACCAAGGACGTGGCCAGGACCGGACAGCAGGCGATAGACACGTTGGCCGATGTCAGCAAGTCAGGTGTACGGGAAGCGGAAAAAGCCGTGAACGCTCTCGGCGACGTGGCAAAGGCCGGGGGCCGGCAGGCAGAGGCCGCCGTCAATGCGCTGGGCGATGTCGGCAAGTCCGGCGTGAAGGAAGCCGAAAAGGCGATCAACCTGCTCGGCGACGTGGCCAAGTCGGGCGCGCGCGATGCCGAGAAGGCGGTCAACGCACTGGCCGATGTGGGCAAGTCCGGCGTGCGCGAGGCGGAAAAGGCCATCAACACGCTTGCCGACGTAGCCAAGTCGGGCGCCAGCTATGCCAACGCCGCGATCGATCAGCTGAAGAATCTTTCCGGTGATGTCGAGGCCGCTGCTCGCGCGCTTGAAGGCGTGGCGAATGCCGGCGTCAAATATGCAGAAGGCGCGTGGAACAGCGTAAAGGGAGGGTTGGAGGATGCTTGGGACTGGATCAAGTCTCCGTTCTGATCGCAGGCATCGCGCATGAAAGTCGTCCAAACACGCATTGGAGAAGACGCCGCGATCGCGCTCCAGGGCCGCTTGGACTCCAGCACCGTCCAAAGCTGCGAGGCGGCGCTGCTTCGCTTTGTCGAGGATGGCCGCAAGGCGGTCATCCTCGATCTTTCCGGCGTCGAATATATCGGCGGGCAGGGCTTGCGGGTTCTGGTCCTGGCGCAAAGGCGGGCGGAGAGTTTGGGCATACCCTTTTCTCTCCGCAATCCGTCGCCCGCGGCCGCGGATGTGCTGGCGGTTGCAGGCGAGGGTCTGTTTGCGGCGGTGCAGGTGGCGGATGGGTGAGAAGCGGCGCGGGCGAAGCCCGCGTGAGCAGATCCGGTGGACCTGTGAAAGCGACGAACGCCGCGAGCTTGAGCGAGCGGCCGGGCGAAACCTCAGAACTTGGCTTTACGCCACCCGCAATGCTAAGCGGTTCTTTCTCCGGATGGGTGGCCGAGCGGTTTAAGGCACCGGTCTTGAAAACCGGCGTGCGGGCAACCGCACCGAGGGTTCGAATCCCTCCCCATCCACCACAACCCATTGATAACGCGCCTCTTTTATAGGGCGCTTTTTGTTCTGAGTGAGACTGCGTAGGAGCCTGTAGGACGGCATAATTTGGAGTTTCGCATACATGCTCGCATATATGACGGCGCCATGTTCGCGATGCGTGCCGGTCCTACGGGTGCCAGCGTTCTGCTGCACGCTGCATTGCGT
>DATKPL010000176.1:0-3970 GCA_035524155.1 Rhizomicrobium sp. | reverse complement strand
GAAGCATATTCATCCCGAGCAGCATCACAATTCTGCAGACGGCAAATTCACCTGGATGGAAGTGGAATGTCTGGGTGCCTGCGTGAATGCACCCATGCTGCAGATCGCCAAGGATTTCTACGAAGATCTCGATGGCCCGCTGACCGAGAAACTGCTGGAAGACCTGCGCGCCGGCCGCGCGGTCAAGCCCGGACCGCAGGATCCCGCGCGCCGCAGCTCCGAACCGGTCGGCGCGGTCAACACGCTTACCGACAAGTCGCTTTATGACGGCTCGATGATCGGCCACCAGGCGCGCGCCAAGGCAGAACCGGCCGCACCCAATCCCAAACCGACGGGAGCCGCCTGATGCTCGCCGATCGTGACCGCATCTTCACCAACCTCTATGGCTTCCATGATCCGGGTCTGAAAGCGGCGCGTCAGCGCGGCGCCTGGGACGGCACCAAAGCGATCATGGAACGCGGGCCTGAGGCCATCATCGATGAGATGAAAAAGTCGGGTCTGCGCGGCCGCGGCGGCGCGGGTTTTCCCACCGGGCTCAAATGGTCCTTCATGCCGAAGGAAATAAAAGAGCGCCCGCATTATCTGGTGGTGAACGCGGACGAGAGCGAACCCGGCACCTGCAAGGACCGCGACATCATGCGTCACGATCCGCATACATTGGTGGAAGGCTGCCTGATCGCCAGCTTCGCCATGCGCGCACATGCCTGCTACATCTATGTGCGCGGCGAATTCATCCGTGAGCGCGAAGCCCTGCAACGCGCGGTCGCCGAAGCCTATGCCGAGAAATTGATCGGCAAGAACAATGTCAACGGCTGGGATTTCGACCTTTACGTCCATCACGGCGCCGGCGCCTATATCTGCGGCGAAGAAACCGCGCTGCTCGAATCGCTGGAAGGCAAAAAAGGTCAGCCCCGGCTGAAGCCGCCATTCCCGGCCAATGTCGGCCTTTATGGCTGCCCCACGACCGTCAACAATGTCGAAAGCATCGCGGTCGCGCCCACCATCCTGCGCCGCGGCGCCGACTGGTTCGCAGGTATCGGCCGGCCGAACAATACCGGCACAAAGGTCTTCTGCATCTCCGGCCATGTGAACAAGCCCTGCAATGTCGAAGAGGAGATGGGCATTCCGCTGCGCGAGCTGATCGAAAAGCATGCCGGCGGCGTGCGGGGCGGCTGGGACAATCTTCTGGCGGTGATCCCGGGTGGTGCGTCCGTGCCGCTGATCCCCAAATCCATCTGCGACACGGTGCTGATGGATTTCGACAGCCTCAAGGCGCAGCAGACCGGTCTTGGCACCGCGGCCGTGATCGTGATGGACAAGTCCACTGACGTGATCAAGGCGATCCAGCGACTGGCATATTTCTACAAGCATGAAAGCTGTGGCCAGTGCACGCCGTGCCGCGAGGGCACCGGCTGGATGTGGCGCGTAATGACCCGCATGGTGAAGGGCGACGCCAAGGTGGGCGAGATCGATCTTCTCCAAGAAGTCTCCAAGGAAATCGAAGGCCACACCATCTGCGCCTTGGGCGATGCCGCCGCATGGCCGATCCAGGGCCTGATCCGTCATTTCCGTCCGGAAATCGAACAACGCATCGCCGATCGCGCCAGTGTCAAAGTGGCTGCGGAGTAGACATGGCAACCCGCAAACTCATCGTCGACGGCAAGGAAATCGAAGCGGAAGAAACGATCACGCTGCTGCAGGCGTGCGAGCAGGCGGGCGCAGAGATTCCGCGCTTCTGCTATCACGAGCGCTTGTCGGTCGCCGGCAATTGCCGCATGTGCCTGGTGGAATGGGTGGGCGCGCCCAAGCCGCAGGCGTCGTGCGCGCTGCAGGTGAAGGATATTTTTCCCAACAAGGACGGCACGCCGGCCAAGATCAACACCACATCTCCCTATGCCCGCAAGGCACGCGAAGGGGTAATGGAATTCCTGCTGATCAATCATCCGCTGGATTGCCCGATCTGCGACCAGGGCGGCGAGTGCGATCTGCAGGATCAGGCGATGGGCTATGGCCGCGCCGCGTTCCACCGCTTCAATGAGAACAAGCGCGCGGTCGAAGACAAATATATGGGGCCGCTGGTCAAGACCATCATGACCCGCTGCATCCAGTGCACGCGCTGCGTGCGTTTCGCCACTGAAGTGGCAGGCGTGCCCGACCTGGGTGCCACGGGCCGCGGCGAGGATATGGAGATTACCACCTATCTGGAGAAGGCATTCGCCAGCGAACTTTCCGGCAATGTGGTTGATCTGTGTCCGGTGGGTGCGCTGACGTCCAAGCCATATGCCTTCAATGCGCGGCCCTGGGAGTTGCGCAAGACCGAGTCCATCGACGTGATGGATGCGCAAGGCTGCAACATCCGTGTTGACACGCGCGGTCCGCAAGTTATGCGGGTCTTGCCGCGCCTCAACGAAGACGTGAACGAGGAATGGATTTCCGACAAGGCGCGCCATGCCTGTGACGGCTTGGGCCGCCAGCGGCTGGATCGCCCCTATATCCGCGTGAACGGCAAGCTGAAGCCGGCGAGTTGGGCGGAAGCTTTTGCCGCCATTGCCGCGAAGGTCCGCAGCACCACCGCCGCCAAGATGGCCGCGATCGTGGGCGATCTTGCCGCCGCCGAAGAGATCAAGGCGCTGAAAGACCTGATGTCGGCCTTGAATGTGCAGAATCTGGATTGCCGGCAGGATGGTGCCAAACTCAGCGGCGGTCCGCGCCAGACCTATCTGTTCAACTCCACCATCGCAGGCGTGGAAGCCACCGACGCCATTCTTCTGGTGGGCGCCAATCCGCGCTGGGATGCACCGGTCCTGAACGCGCGCATCCGCAAGGCATGGCTGGCAAGCCCGCTCAAGGTCGCAAATGTCGGGCCTGCCGTGGATCTCACCTATCCGGTCGAACAGCTGGGCACCGATATCGGCGTGCTGGAATCCATCGCCGATGGCAGCCATGCCTTCGCCAAGGTGCTGAAGGACGCCAAGCGCCCGATGATCATTCTGGGCGCGGGCGCGCTGACCCGCGCCGACGGCGCAGCGGTCCTGCGTCACGCGGCGCGCATTGCCGGTGATACCGGCATGATCGGTCCCGCCGGCACCCACGCCGAAGGCGGCTGGAACGGATTCAACATCCTTCACACCGCGGCGTCGCGCGTGGCGGCACTGGATCTGGGCTTCCTGCCGGGCACCCATGGCCGCGATGTGGCCGGTATCGTTGACGGTGCGCAGAAAGGCGAAATCGACTTTATCTATCTGCTCGGCGCCGACGAGTTCGATGTTGCGCATCTGGGCCGAGCCTTTGTGGTCTACCAGGGCAGCCATGGCGATGCCGGCGCCCATCATGCCGACGTGATCCTGCCGGGCGCCGCCTATACGGAAAAAGAAGGCCTCTATGTGAATTTCGAGGGCAGGGTGCAGCGCGCCGAACGCGCCGCCTTCCCGCCCGGCGAAGCCAAAGCCGATTGGACCATCCTGCGCGCGCTGTCGGAGCAGTTGGGCCACAAGCTGCGCTACGACAATCTTCCCGCCCTGCGCGCGGCCATCGTCAAACAGGCGCCGCATTTCGCCGAAACCGGCAAGGCGCCGGTCCACAGCGACACGGCGGCTTCGACATGGAACAGCATCGGCGCGGAAGGAGGGCTGGAGCGTACCCAGGCACTCACCGCCGCGATCGGCGACTATTACCTCACCAATCCGATCGCGCGGGCGAGCGAAACCATGGCCAAATGCAGCCAGGAATTCGTCACCGGCTTGGGCAAGATGGCGGCGGAATAAGATGGCGCTGATCCATTTCTGGACCTGGTTGTTCGACAAGATGGGCGTCGCCTTGCCCTATGGCTGGGCGTGGTTCCTCAGCCAGGCGACCTTCATCGTGCTCTTGTGCCTGGTCCTGATGCTGTCGGTCGCGGTGGTGATCCTGGCCGACCGCAAGATCTGGGCGGCGGTGCAGATGCGGCGCGGCCCCAATGTGGTGGGCCCGT
>DATKPL010000175.1:0-6226 GCA_035524155.1 Rhizomicrobium sp. | reverse complement strand
ACGCTGGATTCCTCGCTCGACTATGACCTGTCGAGACTGATCGACGCCGGGAAGAATGCTTACATCAAAATTGATATCCAGAATCTCACGAACGTAACCAAGATCATCTACAACCCCGGCACGACGCTCAACGGAGATAATCTCTATTGGACGCAGCCGGGCCGCAGCGTGTTCGTGACACTGTCGAAAACATTCTAGACTGCAGCTGCCATTCCATAAATCGAAACAAGGGGGCGCATATTGCGCCCCTTTTTTTCGGTAAATTCCGACGTCTGCGCAACTTCCGGCAACAACATGCGTTGCTCAAAAGATAGTTGACAAAAATGCGGTCATGAGCAGGAAACAGAACAAGGGCCGTTGGCAGGAATTTTCCGACGCCACCGGCATTGATGCCAAATATGTCGATGCCCAAGCCCAGGCCGACAAGGAACTTGCGGACGCAACGGCCGGTCCGGACGGCAATATTTCGGTGCCGCCCGACGATACCGGAATGAAGAATCCGCATGGCGAATTCCAGGGGCCGTCGGCGAAGAAGATCGCGCCTCAACCGAAGAAATAGCCGCTCGGACGTTTCCTGCGCGAAGCCGCTGCACGTCAGGCAAGCGGAAGGAAAACGTCGAAGCGGGCGCCCTGCCCTTCCTCGCTCTCGACGCCGATCCGTCCGCCATGGGATTCCACGATCCCCTGCACCACCGAAAGACCCAGGCCGGTGCCCCTGCCCGCCCCCTTGGTGGTGAAGAAGGGCTCGAAGATCCGGCCCCTGATTTCGTCCGACATGCCGCATCCGGTGTCAGCCACGGAAATGCGGACATAGCGCTTGCCGGTCTCGCCCCCGAATTCCGCGCCATCCGCTTCCGACGTGGAAAGATCGATCCGACCTGGCCGGTCGCCGATGGCCTGGGCGGCATTGAAGAAAAGGTTGAACACGACCTGGCGCAACTGGCCCGCATTGCCATTCACTTTTGCCGTTGGGGCCAGATCTTCATGGATCTCGATGCGCTTGGCGACGCTGGCCCGCACCAGCTTGAGCGACTGGTCCAGGAATTGCGCGACATCGATGGGTTCCTGCACCAGCGCCTCGCGCCGGGCGAAGGCCAGAACCTGCGCCACCAGTTCGCTGGCATTTAGGCCAGCTTCCTTGATCAATTCGGCGCGCAGCCGGTTGGGATCGCGGTCGTCCATGGATTGCAGAAGAAGGCCGGACGTGGCGACCAGCGACGCCAGCGTGTTGTTGAGATCATGGGCGATGCCGCTGGCGATGGTTCCCACCGAATCCAGCCGCTGGGCGTGGTAAAGCTGGCTTTGCAGCGCCTTGTTCTCGCGCTGCGCCACGCGCAGTTCCGTCACGTCCTGGACCGTGGCGACGATGCCGGTGATGTTGCCCGTCTCGTCCTTCACCGCCGTCGCAATGCGCCGCAAGATGCGTTCGGCGCCATCCGGCCGCGTGATCCGGTATTCGGCGACCGTTTCCGGCGACTTGCCTTGTCGCGCGCGTGGCACGTTGGAGTAGAGATTGTCCCAGTCGGCGGGATGCACCAGGTTCCCCAGCCCCTCCGGCGACGGCGTAAAATTCTCCCTTGTCACGCCATAGATGCGGAAGGTTTCGTCCGACCAGTCCCACTTGCCGGTCCTGAAATCGACCGCGGCGCTGCCGATCGACGCGATGCTTTGCGCCAGCGCCAGATGCAGCTTGCTTTGGCGAAGTTCCCTGTCGGCCTGCCGCTGTTCGGTGATGTCGGTGAAAATCGAGTAGGACGCGCGCGGTTCCGCCCCGCCGGCCTCGTAAATGGGGCAGGCATCGACCGAGAACCAGCGCCGTTCCCGCAATTTGGGATTGAAGATGCCCATCACGAAATTCTGGACCTTGGCGCCGGTGCGGATCGCCACCATCGCGGGATATTGTTCGACCGGCAGAAGCCGCTCGTCGTCGCCCAGGGCGCAGATTTCCGGATCGTCCGGGGGTATCTCGTTCAAGTCAAGAAATGGACGGCCCAAAAGCGCCGAAGCCGCCAGATTGGTGCTGATGACCTTGCCGTCCCGGTCGATAAATACGATCCCCTGATTCAGGGTGTTGTACAATGTCTCGATGTGTCGAATGGCGATGGTCGAAGACATCGGTCGAACCGCAACTTTGCCTGTTTGGAGGTCAGCGCATCCGACGCCCGCGCAGGCTTATAGCCGATTATTCACTGACGACAGAAGAAAATGCGCATGGCAATAACCCAGCGCTGCGCGCGGCTATCGTGGCGAAAGGATATGCTCAGCGGCCCGACGCGGTCGATTTTTCCACTTGCACAAAAGCGATCCTGTTCACGCCGCTCTCGGCCAGCCAGAGATTGCCGTCCGGCGTGTGCACCATGTTGCGCACCACGCCTCCGCCTGAGGGTATTGCCCAAGTCTGGAATTTCCGCGTTCCGGTATCGAAACGCACAAGCGTATTCGGGCTGGTGTTGGATTCACTATACCAAAGCACATTGCCGGTCGCGGTGATGCCATAGGGCTGGGATTTCGGGCCGCCCGGCGAGGGAAATTCGCTCATCGCACCGGTCCTGGGATCGAGCCGGCCCAGATAGCCCCGCGCATAATCGGTGTACCAGATCACGTCGTCGGGCGTGATGGCGACCCGGCGCGGCCGCGAATCCGCATGGGGCAGCACATATTCATGGATCGCCAGGGTGTCGGGATCGATCCGCCCCACTTTGTTGCTGCCGAATTCCACGAAAAAAGGAATTCCATGCGAATCGATCACCATGCCATAGGGATTGGAGCGGGGCGTGGGCGATTGCATCAGCTTGACTTCGCCGCTCCCGGGGTTGAGGCGACCCACGAAATTACCGCCCTGGACGGTGAAATAGATATTGCCGTTGGGGGCAAGGAGAAGCGTGTGGGGATCCTTCGCCTTGGGATCCGGCATGGGATATTGCGCAACCTTGCCGGTCTTTGGCTCGAGCCTGCCGATATAGCTGCCGAAATTCGCCGTGTACCAGACATCGCCGTCATGGCCCGGGATCAGCCCGTGCGGGCCTGAATTGTCGGGAAGGTGGAATTCCTTGAATTGCTGGGTCTTGGAATCGAAACGGCCCAGCACATTGGCCATCTGGCCGGAGTACCAGACCATGCCGTCAGGCGCATACATGGGATCATGCGGCCGCGAGCCCGGCGTAGGCACCTCCCATTCCTTGAACGAAACCTGGACCGGGCCCGGCAGAATCTGCGCAGGCGGCACGGCTTTGGGCGGAAAATTCGCGGCAAGATAATCGACCACTTGCGTGAACTGGTTTTGCGGTACCTGCGCGCCCACATTCACCATCATGTGCACCACGGTGTTCCATTCGGCTTTGCTGTGGCCGGAATTGGTGATCATGGTGAGCGCATGACAAGCCGAGCAGGCATTCTGCACGGTGTCTTTTTCCGCTCCTTGGGGCAGGGGCGCGTTCTGGGCGCGCGCGGGCACGGCGAGAAGCAGCAGGACAGCGGAAAGAAGACATGATTTGTGCAGCATGGCGATCACCCCGATTTCAAGAGGAGCACAACTGCGTCAGTCGACACGGAGCCTACGCCCGTTTCCGGGGCAAGGCGAGGCTTCGCACGGCCCGCGAAACATGCTCAGAATATGTCCGGGCATGGAGGGACATATGCGGATCGGACCTGCGATTTTCGGCCTGACAGTACTGGCGGCGGCCCATGCGGAAGCGGCACCGGGCGCCCACCCGCAAGCCGAGGCACAGGCGCTGGACCTGGCCAAAAAAGCCATCGCGCTGCGTTCGGTGGCGGGACCGGGCAACCAGACCCCGCAAGTCGCCGCATTATATAAAGACGCGCTGGTCAAGGGCGGCATCAGCGACGTCACCATCACCCCGGTAGACGACACCGCCTATCTGATCGCGCGCTGGCCGGGCAGCGATCCCAGCCTCAAGCCGTTCGTGATTTCCGGCCACATGGACGTGGTGGAGGCCAAGCCCGCCGATTGGCAGCGCGATCCTTTCACGCCGATAGTCGAGAATGGCTATCTGTTCGGGCGTGGCGCCACCGATATGAAATTGTCGGGCACCTTGGCCATCGCCGCCCTGATCGAACTCAAGCGAGAAGGATATAAGCCCCGCCGCGACATTATTCTGGAATTCTCGGGCGACGAGGAAACCGACATGAAGACCAGCGGCATCATCGCCGGTAAGCTCACCAACGCCGATCTGGTGCTGAACATCGATGGCGGCGGCGGCACGCTGAACGAGAAGACCAACAAACCGGAATATTTCACCTGGGAGGGCGCGGAAAAGACCTATGCCGATTTCCGCCTCACCGTCACCAATCCGGGCGGCCATTCGTCCGAGCCGCGCAAGGATAACGCCATCGACCAGCTGGCCGCGGCCCTGGTCAAGATCGGCAATTACCGTTTCACGCCCGAGCTTAATCCGTTGACCAAGGCCTATTTCACGGAAGCCGCGAAATACGAAGATGCCAAGACCGGCGCGGCGATGCGCGCCTTTGCGGCGAACCCCGCCGACCAACAGGCGATCGAAACCTTGGCCGCCAATCCCGCCATGGTGGGCAAGATCGGCACCACCTGCGTCGCCACCATGATCAATGGCGGCCATGCGTTGAACGCGCTGCCCCAGCATGCCGAGGCCAACATCAATTGCCGCATTTTCCCCGGCCACAGCCCGGCCTCGATCATGGCGGAGTTGCAGAAGGTCGCTGCCGAACCGGCGGTGCAGTTCAAGGACGTCACCCAGGGCTCGGTCGCCAATGACGCCTCGCCGATGCGGCCGGATTTCGTGGCGGCGGTGACCAAGGCGATCGGCGCCACCTATCCCGGCACGCCGGTCTTTCCCAGCATGGCCTCGGGCGCCAGCGACAGCATGTGGTTCCGTTATCACCATGTGCCCAGCTATGGCGCGGCGCCGATCTTCATCAAGGATTCGGACGAGTTCAGCCACGGCTTGAACGAGCGCACGCCGGTGTCGAACATCGGCCCGGCGATCGCCTATTACCTTTCGCTGGTGCCGGACCTCACGCGCTAGGGCGCGTTGGGCAACAAGCCTTGCTCCACCAGCACCGGCGGATGGCGATGATGCGTCGCCTGCTCATAGCCATAGGCGAGGTTGAGCAGGTCGCCGTCGCGCCAGGGCCGGCCTGAGAATTCCAGCCCATATGGCAGGCCGCCGGGATAGAAGCCGCCCACCACCACCACGGCGGGCACGCCCAGCATGTTCACCCAGCCCGTGTCGGAATGCGGTCCGCCCGAAAGCCTGCCGTCCTGGGGCATGGTGTCGTCGGGCGGCGGCATCTGGATGGGCGGATAGACATAGGCGTCCAGTTTCAACCGGTCCATCGTCCCAAGATAGATCGCCAGCGCGCGGCGGCGCGGCGCCCAGTAATTCGCGTCGGCTTGCGGATCGCTTTCGATCTCGCGCTGGGCAATGGTGACGCCGCCGATATGGCTGTTGGCTTCGCCCTCGCCGATGGGATTGGGAAGAATCGGCTGGCCCACTTTGCGCTCATACTCCTCGATTGAGTGATAATCCGCCGGTCCATAGTCGCGCAGGAAATGCTCCATGCCTTCGCGCACATAGGGATAAGTGGCGATGCGGCTGGCGGCCTTGGCGAAATCGTCCGGCAAGACGCTGTCGTCCATCACGATGGTGACGCCCGCCGCGCGCAGCTCGTCCAGGTCTTTCAGGAATCCGGCGCGCGTGGCGGGCTCGAGCGGCAGCACCTCGTCGGCCTGGCGCTTGTCGGCGGCCCATTGCGGCACCGACGCCGGGACGCCGTGGAACGGCGTGTCGGTGCCTCTGAGCACGAAGGCCGGCACGCCGACGCGCTTGCCCCTGAGGCTGCCGGGCTTGAGATAATTCGTGTACGGACCAAGTTCGGCATCTGCCGGGGCCTGGTCCAGCGGCGGATCGGCCTTGTCCTTGCCCGCCATCACCGTCAGCGCGATGGCGGCGTCGGTGACGTCGCGGGCGATGGGACCGGTATTGTCCAGCATCCAGTCCAGCGGCGCGATCCCGGCGATCGGCACCAGGCCGCGCGTGGGAAACACGCCCACCAGCGCGCTGGTCGCCACCGGCATGCGGATGGAGTTCGCCGTGTCGGTGCCGGTGCCCAGCATCGCCATGTTGGCCGAGACCGAGGTCACCGTGCCGCTGGACGAGCCACCCGGCGAGAAGCGCACATCATAGGCATCGCCGGTCCGCCCGAACGAAGAAGAGCGGCTTTCGTCGGA
>DATKPL010000174.1:0-6309 GCA_035524155.1 Rhizomicrobium sp. | reverse complement strand
GAAAGCGCTCTGCACGCGGCCCGGCCAGGGCGTGGCGGTGCAAAGCGCGCCCAACCTGATGGGCGTGCCGTCGCAAGTGAAGGATGAGGCCCATTGGCAGGAAGAATTGGCCCACGAGCAATCGCCCCCAATACTCCCCTGTGCGGGCTTCCTGAACGTCGCATGCCTGTTGGGCAAAATTGCCGATGGCACATTGAGCGATTATGGCGATCCCCGCACCTGGCCGATCTACGCGGTCAAGAAACTGCCGCCCGAGGATTTCTACAAGATTGAAAAGGAATATGACGACTGGCACGCGGTGCACGCGAAAGCGTCCGCACATTGAGGTGCGTCAAGCCTTGGTCTTCGGGTCCATCGCGTCTACCGCCCATTCCTTGATGCGGTCCATGACGGAGCCGGACTGCAGATAGCGCAGATGATGGGCGAAGCGGTCCTCCGCCAGGACCTTGCGGCCCAGATCATGTTCTTCCTTCTTCATCAGCTCCAGCACGCGCTTGTCCTCGCCGGCCTCCAGCCAATAGCCGTGGCCCGCATCGCAGAAATCCATCGTCAGGTCGTAAAGCCGGTACTGGAAGCTTTTCATCGGCTTGCCGCACGCCGGGCATTTACGGCTGTCCGGGCTGGGCTCGAACATCAGCGAGCCCTTTTCATTGTCGCCGAAATCGAATGTCTCATCTTCCAGCTGGGTCAGTTCCTGGGGCGTGAGCCACATGCCCTTGCAGGAGGAGCAGATTTCCATCGCGACATGGTCGCGTTTGGCCGGGGTCAGTTCGCCGTCGCAATTGGGGCATTTCATGGGGTGAGGGTCCTGTCGATTCCGGGCTGGCTTTAATATGCGTTCCTCATCCTTGCACGAGGCTTACAGCGGCGCGACGGGTTCCTGCCGAAACTTCAGGAAAACTTATATTGGCAACATGCAACGCCCCATGCCCAATCCCATCCCTTGGGTGTATAGGCGAGCATGTTCACCGAACCCTATGGTCGGCCCGAGCGCCAAGTGGCAAGCCGAATGGGCAATCGCGTGAGAATGTTCTTCTCCTGCATGGCATGGATTTTGTCTTTTCTGATGTTCGCCTTTTTCGCGGGCGGGCCGGCGCGCGCCGAGACTCCGGATGCCAGCCTCACCGTCCGGATCGAGAATGTGTCGGCAAGAGGCGGGATGATGCGGCTGGGCATCTATACCAAGGACGCCTATGACCGGAATTCCACCGATGCAGTGGTGTCGCTGGACGTAGCCGCCACTGCGCCGGTGCAGGAGGTGGAGTTCGCGCCCGTGCCGCCCGGCACCTATGCCGTGCAGGTCTACCAGGACATCAACGGCAACGGACACATGGACTATAATTGGGCAGGGCTGCCGACCGAGCCTTATGGCTTTTCGCGTGATGCGCATCCGCTTGTCGCCAAGCCCGATTTCGCGCTGGCCAAAGTGACCTTGAACGCGGGCAGGAACATCCTCACCATTCATCTGCAGAACGTCGAGAAGAAGCGCGCGCCCCAGCCTTGAGGGCAATCCGGCCCCGCGTTAAAATGCAACAATGCCGCTTCGCGATCCTTATGCTCGCCGTGCCGTCGCCATCGTCGCGCTGGCCGCGTGGGTGGGGGGCATTGCGTTGGGGGCCAATTCGGCCCTCAGCCTGGGCTGCGGCTTGATCATCGCGGTTCAGGCATGGCGCATTTTCAAAGAGCCCGCCGCCTGAAGGCGCGTGAGCGGTTCTTTTCTGTCGCGATAATTTGAGACAATCGCTTGCCGCGCGGCAAATCCGGCCCGCACGAACGCAAGTATACCGCCCGATCGGCGCGGGGCGGGATTGACGCTCCCATAGTGTAACGTAATAGTTAGTACATTATGAGGGCAGCAGACAGGCAGGCCCCAGGCCGGGAGGACCACATGAAAAAGACAGCTTTGATCGCCATGGCATTGGGCGCCGCCGTGGGTGCAATCGGCGCCGCCACGCCGCTTCTGGCGCAAGTGACCGAAACCCCCATCGCGCCGGTTGAGACCCAGGGCGGGCTGATCGCGGGCAAGGTGCTCGACTCCGGTGTGCGCGCCTGGTTCGGCGTGCCCTTCGCCAAACCGCCGATCAACGATCTGCGCTGGATGCCGCCGCAGCCCATGTCATGGAAAGGCGTGTGGACCGCCGACCGCAAGATGCCGGAATGCATGCAGGTCCTGCGCCCCCACAACATGAACCATTATTTCGGCGAAGAGGCGACAAGCGAGAACTGCCTCTATCTCAACATCTGGGCGCCGCCGGGATCGAAGGTGACCGACAAGCTGCCCGTGATCGTCTTCATCTATGGCGGCGGCGGCACCATCGGCTCGGCCTCGAGCCCCATGTATGACGGCGAGAACATGGCCAAGAAGGGCGTGGTGTTCGTCACCATTGCCTATCGCGTGGGCATCCTGGGCTGGATGGCGCATCCCGAACTCACGAAAGAGCAGGGCGGCCATTCGGGCAATTACGGCTATCTCGACCAGAATGCGGCGCTGAAATGGATCCACGCCAATATCGGCCGCTTCGGCGGCGACGCCACCCATGTGATGATCAGCGGGCAATCGGCAGGCGCGGGCTCGGTGGCGGCGCAGATGCACAGCCCGCTCTCCAAGGGCCTGTTCTCGTCGGCGATGATGTCGTCCACCTGTTCCATCGGCACGCCCGGGACCGGCACGTCGCTGGCGGACGCGGAGAAGACCGGCCTCGAAATCCAGCAGCGGCTGGGCGCGCATGATCTGGAAGATCTGCGCTATGTGCCGGCCGACAAGATCGTCCAGCTTCAGAACGAGAATCAGCTGGGCTACAGCATCAACACGGGCGTCAGGACCGGGCCGATCACCGACGGCTATTTCACCCCGGGCTCCAAGGAAGAGATGGCCAAGACGCACCAGATGAGCGATGTGCCGTTCATCGGCAATTTCAACAGCGGCGAATCCTTCAGCCCGCTGCAGAAGGCGACCACCGTGGCAGAATACAAGGAGATCGCGCAGAAGCTGTATGGAGCGGACGCGGCGGCATTCCTGAAGCTTTATCCGGTGGCGAGCGACGCGGACTTGCGCGCTGTCACCGCCAAGGTCGCGCGCGAGGCGGCCATCGCCAACGCGACGCGCACCTGCGGCGTCAACCAGGCGCTCTACAACAAGTCGGCCGCGTATCTCGACATGTTCAACCACCGCTATACGTTCCCGCCCGGCGTCAAGATCGCCGACGTGAACACCCAGACGGTGGGCGTCTATCACAATGCCGACATTCCCTATTGGTTCGGCAATCTCGACATCTTCAACATGTTCCGGAAAACCCGCGACCTGACGGCGGACGACCGCGCGCTGTCGAGCGAGATGCAGGACATGCTGGTGGCGTTCGTCAAGACCGGCAATCCCTCGACGGCGCAAGTGAAATGGCCGGCCTGGACGGCGAAGAACGATGCGTTCCTCGACATCGGCGATCACGGCATCAAGGTCGAAGCCTTCAACGAAAAGGGCATGGCGTTCCTGGCGGCGCATCCGGTGGCCGGCGGGCGTCCAGGCGGCGGCGCTGGTGCACCCGGCGTGATTGCGGGCGCAGCGCCGCGGGATTGAATTCTTTCTCCATGGGCGGGCTTGACCCGCCCATCCAGTCGATGTGCCGCACTGGATCGCCGGATCAAGCCCGGCGATGGCGAGGAATTGCGTTCATGAGAGATCGGGCACGCAGTTACGCGCCCGCCGCCTCTTGCCCAATGGCGACGGCGACCGAGCTCCAGACGTCAAAACCGATTTCATCGCCTTCGGAGCGGTGCTCGATGGCGCGGGAAAGCGCCTCGTCGGTGGCGCGCGAGCCATAGGCTTCGTGCATCAAGGCGGCGACACGGCGAATAGGTGATTCCGGCACGATATGGGCCTTTCAAAATCCCGCCCCCGGCGAGGAGAAACCACAGACGCGCCTCTTTTTCCAGCAGGCGTGATCAAAGATTACGCACCCGGAAGTTGTTGAAACGCTTAAAAATTCGCGGAAAAACCGACCCGACAAACTTCGTTACAGTCCGCAGGCCCGGAACGGTCCATTTGTCACAGCGCCAACCGCAGCGTGTACGCTGTCATCATTGCGGCTATGGATTTCGCCCTGCGCGAAAAAGCGGACCGGAACGGATGCCGGATCCCCGCGTTTTGCGGGTGGGGATCGGTTTAACAAATGAGGACCGGATGGGCCTGAGGGTTTTGGTGGTGGAGGACGAAGGCATCATCGCCATGCTGCTGGAAGACATGCTGGCGGAATTGGGCCATGACATGGTGGCGTCGGCGGCGAACATCGAGGATGCGCGCGCCGAAGCCGCGAACCGCGAGATCGACCTGGCCATCCTGGACGTGAATCTGGGGCGCGAAAGCTCCCATCCCCTCACCCTGGAATTCAACGCCAAGGGCATTCCCTACATTCTCTCCACCGGCTATGGCCGGCTGGGCGAGGAATGGGGCAACAGCGTGATCCTGCAAAAGCCGTTCGAAGTGAAGGCGCTGTCGGCGGCGATCGAAAAGGTCAGCGAGCGACGGCCCGCAATCTGAACTTCAACAAATTGCGTCATCCATCGCGGGACGCCCGCGGCACCGCGCTTTTGAAATGAAGGGGCGGCGCTCGTCGCGCCGCTCTTTTTACAATGAAGGGGCGGCGCCGATGGCGCCGCCCCCGGGGGCGAACTGGAAAGCACGGGGGGCGCACCGTCCAGAAATCACTCGGCCCGTAGGAGAGAAGGGGGCGAGCGAGACGGTGATCTGATACCGGTGCGGCGGATCCCGCCATAACAAGTGTTATCGGCGCATCCTTTTATATCGGTCATTCGGACAGGATCACGCAGAAGTTGCAGCCCTGGAATTCGCATCGCGGCTTCGTAAAAACTGCGCGCGTCCGCTCATTCTTCTTCAATCGTTTGCGGCGAACTTGGCGGCATGTCGCGCATGCCTTTCTTGTCGGGAAGAAAATATCTCTCGGTCCGCTGCAACACCGTTCACTGCGACAACATGCTGGTCTATGCGCCGCTGCCCGAAAAAATCGATTCCGATGCGCAGGACCGGCTGGAGCGGCAATATCACGGCAAGCTGATCGATTGCCCGGTCTGCCGCCGGCAGACCCGGATCTATGAGGGATTAACGGTCCTGATCCGATGAGAAACGGGCTGTATTCCTGCGGTCTTGCAACCCGGAATTGAGTGTTAACGCTCAAAACTGCGTGAAACTACGAATAGTGCCCCAGGGGCAGGATGTGAGAGAGTCCATCCATGCCTCACAGGAACCCGCAGCATTACCGCAACCGCGCCAGCGAACTCCGCGCCGAGGCCGCCATCCGCGCCGAGGAAGTCACCCGCACCATCCTGATGGACGTGGCGGCGCAGTGCGAGCAGTTGGCGAACGAGATGGAAGCCCGCTTCAGGCTTCGGGCCGCGAAGAACTGACCCTGGCCTATTTCGGGCTGAGCAGGGCGTAGATGATCCAGATCGCGAACAGGCCCAGGAATCCGGTGGTGAAATTGCCGGTGGGCCCGTTGAAGTAATAGATCCCGGCCTCGATGACGGCGAAGCCCAGGATATAGCCGTATTTCTCGCGCAGGAACGTCGTCACGCCGCCCATGGTCATTCCGCCGGCACGGCCGAGGCCACGGTCTTTTTCCGGTCGGCCTGGCGGTCGAACCACCGCTCCAGCGCCGGGAAGGCGCGCACGCCGAGCAGCATCTTTATGTAGTTGGGCTCATCGGCGTAACCCTCGGGATGGCCCAGCCGCTTGGGCGCGATCACCGCGCCTTTCTCGTCTTTCGGCAGATAGAAGGTGCCGAACAACTGGTCCCAGAAACTCACGCCCACGCCGTAATTGCAGCCATAGCGGAATTTGGGATCGTCGGGGAATTCGGTCGAATGGTGCCAGCGATGCACCTCGGGCGTGTTGAAGACGTAGTTCAGCCAGCCGCCCTTGAGGTCGCCGCCGCAATGGGAGAAATCGCCATAGATGTTCAAGCCGCCCGCGATCACCACGGCGATGGGATTGAAGCCGACGATGGAGAGGATCAGCCCGCCCAGGACATTGCGGATCGCCCATTCGAGCGGGTTGGAAACCAGCACATTCGAGATCTGAAGATTGGTGACGCCGTGATGATAGCCAT
The DNA here is from genome assembly GCA_035524155.1 of Rhizomicrobium sp. Lineage (GTDB taxonomy): Bacteria > Pseudomonadota > Alphaproteobacteria > Micropepsales > Micropepsaceae > Rhizomicrobium. Next base: position 190 of record DATKPL010000174.1, on the reverse strand, counting down.
GCAGCTTCCACATGAAGCTGGAGGTGTGCTCCCAGCGATGAATCCAGTAGGAGAAGAAGCTGATCAGCAGCAGCACGATCAGTACCTGCAGCCAGAGCGGACCCAATTGATCCGACAGGCCGAACAGGAAGCGGCGGCCCAAAAACGCGTTGGGGAAATAATGCAGGACCGGCAGCACGATCGCGCCCAT
>DATKPL010000173.1:0-3209 GCA_035524155.1 Rhizomicrobium sp. | reverse complement strand
TGCGGGGTTGGGCTATGGCGGCGGCGTGGGCTTCTTCGCGGCAGGGTTGGTGCTGATCGCGGCCGCCTATTACTTCACCAAGATCAATCACGTGCTGTTGTTCTGGATGGCCTTCATCCTGACCCGGCCATTCGGCGCCACCGCGGGCGATTTCCTGGACAAGCCGGTCGCCGATGGCGGCATGAATATCAGCCGGCCGATGGCGTCCCTGATCATCGCGGTCTTCATCATCGCCTGCATCTTGATCTTCCCCCAGCGGGCGGGTTCACATCCGGCGGTCGAAGCGGAAGCATAACGCCGGATCATGTTTCTCATGGGGGGACGCACTCCAATTCCCGGAGCGGGGATCACGCGGGCTTGCCTGCTGGCGCTGACGGCGCTGGCGGCGCTGCCATGGATGGCCGGGGCTGCCTGGGCCGGTCCGCCCTATATCACCGACGATCCCGAACCCACCGACACCGGGCATTGGGAGAATTATCTCTTCATCGAAAGCGCCCATACCGCGGGCGGAATGGACGCGCCCTTTCCCGGCATCGAGGTCAATTACGGCGCGTATGAGAATACCCAGCTCACCTTGTCGGTGCCGCTCAATCCCAATCCCGGCCCGCTCGGCATGGGCGTGGTGTGGGCGCCCTTGGGCGGCGGCGTCAAATACCGCTTCATCCAGGAAGACGATGACGGCTGGCGGCCGCAGGTGGCCTTCTTTCCGCAATTCGCCATTCCGGTGGGCGCGGCCAACAAGGGTGCGCCGGTGACCGAGCTGCTTCCGATCTGGGCGCAGAAATCCTTCGGCCCCTGGCAGATGTTCGGCGGCGGCGGCTTCACCAACAATCCGGGCGTGGGCAATCGTGATTTCCTGAATTGGGGCATCGCGCTGCAGCGGCAGGTGACAGACGAATTGGCGCTGGGGATCGAGACCTTCGGCCAGGGCAAGGATTCCATCGACGGCCGCTCCAGCGCTGCGGTCGGCGCGGCGATCCAGTACGACTTCACCAAGCTCTGGCATGTGGTGGGCTCGATCAATCGGGGCATCGAGAACACGGACCGCGCCGATCAGTATTCTTTTAATTTGGCTCTGAAGTGGACGCCTTAATTCGTTGATCCCCTCCGGCCTTCGCACCGGTCGGCCGCCAAAAGGTCCGCTGGACCTTTTGTAACACGCGGCCTCTACGGTGCTACGGCCACCTCCCCATTCAGGCGCTTCGCGCCAAAGGGGAGGCAGGTCTCGACCAAGACGTACTGTCACCCGCACCGAAGGTGTTTTTGCCGTTCACAAAGTTACCGATGCAAAGTTCCAGCACGTGCGCGGTATCGTACACTCGTATAACGCGAGCGCGAACCATCTCAGGTTGTGTCATGGAACCGTGATTAGGCGCCTGATAACCCCGCGCATGCCAGCGTGGCGGCATGACCGCAGCGAAACGCCTCTGCAACTTCCCGGTCGAATGGGGAGGCCTTGTCCTTGTTGCGCTGGCGGATCTCGTCTGGGCGCACGCCATACATTTCCACCTCGTCACCGGCACGCGCGATTTCCTGCTGATCGCCATCGTGCTGGCGCTGATGGGGGTGGCGCGCGGGCTCAAGGCGGAACGCGCCGCCCTGGTGATGGAATATTTCTGCCTGTCGCTGGTGACGACTGCCGCCTATGGCGTTTTCTCCTATCTGGCGATGGCCAGCGCCTATGGGCCGCTGCGGGATGGACCCTTCCTTGCCGCCGACCGCGCACTGGGCTTCGATTGGCCCGCGCTTTACCGCTGGATCATGGCCCGGCCGGGCTTGGCGCTGACCTTGCAGCTGCTTTACGCCAGCATGTTGGCGCAAGGGCTGATCGCCGGCGTCGTGCTGGGCATGCGCGGCGAGCGGCATGACATGCGCGTCTTGTTCCGCATCATTTTCATCGCGAGCTTCATCTGCTGCATCGGCGCAATGCTGGCGCCCGCGCTTGGCCCTTATCAGGTCTTCCACATCCAGGGCCGTGGCGCCTTCCTCATCGACATGAAGCATCTTCTCAGTCATCGGAACCTCACCTTCCGCTTGCGGGAATTGACAGGCGTGATCAGCTTTCCCTCTTTCCATGCCGTGGTCGCGCTGGCCTATGCTTGGGGCCTGCGCCGCGCGGGGCTCATGGGCATGGCCATGCTGGGCATCAATGCCGGCATGTTCCTGTCGATCCCCGCCTTTGGCGGCCATTATCTGGTGGATGTGATCGCGGGCTCAGGCGTGATGCTGTTGTCGCTGGTGTTGACGTATCTTTCTTTTATTTGTTTACCCCCTCTGCCTGCGCACGCGCGAGAGCGTGCTACGACATCTCCCCCTCCAGCGCGGTTCGCGCACGAGGGTGAGCCGGGCCTGGACCAAGCTTCAGGAGAAACGGTGCCTGCGGCCAACGGTTTTTAAGGCGCTTTTCAAGCCCGCTTCATTTGGCGCCTCTATCATCGCGACCTGCACGCCGGGGAGATCGCCATGCGCCGCCAAGCCGCTTTCGTTTTTGCCTTCCTGCTGGCATCTCCCTTCGCCGCGCGCGGCGGAGCCCATGCTTTCCGCGCCCGGTCCCGCCTTGTCGCCCTATACCGCGTCGACGGCGGGAGACTTCGTCGCCGGATGCAGGCTCGACCGGACCAGCTGCGCCGCCATCGTGGGCGAAGTGCTGATGAACCGGATGCAGTTCTCGCCCACCTCGCATATCTGCCTGCCGGGCGTGAATTATGCGGAGGGCGTGGAGACATGGCTGGCGGCGCATCCCGAGACCGCAAGCATGCGCGCCCATGACGGGGTCTATCTCGCCCTCACCACGCTTTACCGCTGCGGCGCGCCCAACAATTATTAGCGCTCGTGAAACCCCGATTAAAATCCGTTCGCGGAACCGCGCAAGGCGAACCCTCGCCCGCTCCGAACCGTTTTCATCGGGTAAGGAGATTCACAATGCGCAAATCAGCAAAACTTGTTCTTGCCGCAGCGCTGCTGGTGGGCGCCGCCGGCGCGATGGCGGCGACACCGGCGGATGCGCGGGTGTTTGTCGGCGTCGGTCCCGGCGTCTATGGCGGACCTTATGGCCCCTATTGGGGCGGTTGCTACTATGGTGATCCCTATGATTGCGATCCCGGCTATTACGGCGGTTACTACGGCCCCGCATTCGGCTTCGGCTTTGGCGGCTGGGGCGGCGGTTGGGGCGGCGGCGGCTGGCACGGTGGTCACGGCTTCCATGGCGG
>DATKPL010000172.1:0-3376 GCA_035524155.1 Rhizomicrobium sp. | reverse complement strand
TCCCGCGCTGGCCGCGCGCCATTCCGACATGCCGGTGGTGCCCGATGGGGCGCGCCAATCCACCATGAACATCAATTCCATCCATGGCGGGCAGGCGGAACATCACGAAGGACTGCCTGCGCCTTGCGTGGCCGATTCCTGCCGCATCGTGATCGACCGCCGTTTCCTGATCGAGGAATCTCTGTCCCAGGTCCAGGGTGAAGTGAAATCGCTGCTTGATGGCCTGGCGCGCGACCGCGCCGGTTTCCGCTTCAAGATGCGCGAGCTTTTCCATGTCGAGCCGGTGATGACCGACCGCAACGGTCCCGTGGCGTCGGCCACGGCCAAGGCGATCCGCGACATCCTAGGCCGTGATGCCAAAATCGTCTGCTCACCCGGCACATACGATCAGAAACATGTCGATCGCATCGGCAAATTGAAGGAGTGCATCGCCTATGGCCCGGGTGTGCTGGATCTGGCGCACCAGCCCGACGAATGGGTGGGCATCCAGGACATGGTGGATTCAGCCAAGGTGATGGCGCTCGCCACGCTCGATTTGGTTACCCCCTCCGCCCTACGCACCTGATTGGTGCTACGGGCACCTCCCCCGCCAGCGCGCTTCGCGCGCGCAGGGGAGGAAGGCTCCGACCAAGCTTCACTAGCAAAGAAAAACCCCGCGCCTGCGCGCGGGGCTCTCTCAACGTTCCTGGGGTCAGATTAGAGATGCGCCTTGAGCGTGACCATGACGCTCATGGGCGGCTGGAAGATGTACTGGTCGTTGCTGGTCGCCGGGTTTGTCTCCGGCGTGGTCTTGCTGTCCTCGCTGATCGAAACCGTGGAACGGCTGTTGGTCAAATTGTCCGCGGTGATGCCGATTTCGTAATTGGAGAAGATATAGGCAATGCTGGCGCTGAGATCGCCATAAGCGGGCAGTTCGTAGAATTTGAAATTCTGCGTATCCGAATATTGCTGGCCCGTATATTTGTCGATCACGCTGAAGCGCCAATCGCTGCTTTGGAACAGCAGGCCCAGCGCGGCGGTCCAGAAGGGCGCATTCGGCTCCCACAACCCGCCCTGCGCCACCGAACGCATCAAGGCGCCGTTGGCGAACATGGAAAGCCCGTTCACGTTCATCCCCAGGATATTGTCGAACGCGTAGGTGCCTTCGCCTTCGATACCCTCATAGACGGCCCGGCCATTGTTCACGAAGCAGGTGTCGTTGGTATCCTGCGGGCAAGGCTCGCTGACATAGTTGTTGTTGACGCCGATATAATAGAAGTCGGCGTCGAAGGTGTAGTGATCGGCATAATAGACCGTGCCGACCTGGTAGTTGGTGGTGGTTTCCGCCTGCGGGAAGGTGAGCGTCTGGCTGCTGCCCTCGAAGGCTGAAATGTCGGGCACATAGATGCCCTTGGCATATTCGCCATAGACGCTCCAGTTGGAGTCCAGCCGGTAATTGACCTGCAGGAAGGGCAGCGTGTCGGTGGTGGTGAAGCTGGCGACAAAATTCTGGCCCAGCGCATTATAGGGTGCGCACGCCAGATCCACGCCGCATGTATTGCCCTGCTCGACCGGTGCATTCACCGAATGGTTCCAGTGGATGTATTTGACGCCCGGCGTGATCAGCAAATCCTCGGTGGGGCGAATGTCGATTTCGGCGAACGGCTCGTACTGGGACCACGCCGAATATTCGTCGTCCTTGGCATAGCCCAGGCCGGGAACGAAGCTTGAGCCCTTCTTGGCGCCGCAAACCGGTTCGGCTTCGGTGGGGCTGTCCTGCCGGTAGACATTGGCGTTGTCGGCCGCGCATGTGACGGCGTCGAAATAATATTTGTAGCGATGGGTGGCCTGGCCTTCATACCAGATGCCGGCACGGACCTGGCCGCTGACGCCGCCGAAATCATAATCGTCCGAAGCCCGCAGCACGTCGCCCCAGACGCGATAGGCATTCTGCTTGTCATAAGAGAGCTGGCCGTTTGCGTCGCTCAGCCCATTGTCGAGCGTGACCTTGCCGTTATTGGCAGAGGTGTTGGCGTCGATCTGGGCCAAATTCTGGAGCTGGCTATTGGGGCTGAATGTATGATTCCAATAGGCGTAAGTGTAGCCGGTATTCTGGACCGCGATCGAACCAATCTGGCCGTCCAGCTTGACATAATCGAAGTCGGTCGCCTTGGTCGTGTAATTGTAGGCCTGATAGGTGGGAAGGTTCGGGTTGTTCTGCTGCAACGCGAAATTCTTGCCGAACACCATCACCTGCGCCGGCGTCTCGCCGTTATTGTCGTCCAGATGCTCCGTCAAATAGGAATAGGTGCCGAACAGGGTCACGGTCCAATTCGGCGCAAACGTGTCTTCCACTTTCAGCAGGACATTGGATGTCCCGAGATTCTGGTAGCTCAGCGCGCCGTCCGATTCCATGTGCTGGATGTTGAACAGGCCCTTGGCTTGCGTGCCGCCCAGATCCACCTCGCCGCTCTGGGCGTTGGCGTTGACGATCCAGGTACCGAAACTGCCATAGCTGACAAAGCCCTTGGCGGTCGGATCATCGCCCAACACTTCCGAGAACAACTTGACGGTGCCGCCATAGGTGTTGGAGCCGAGATTTCCGGCGTTGCCCGGGCCGCGATCGACATTGATCGAACCGATCGTGCTGGCGGGGAAATAGGAAATATTGTGGTGGGTGGGGCCGTTGGTGTCGCCGAAGGGGATGTCGTCATACTGCATGGAGAAATTGCCGTCCGGCAGGCCGCGCAGCGTATTCTTGGCGCCGCCATCCGAAAGTCCGGGGCCGTTGGGGTCGCCGCCTGTCATTGACGGCACGATCGAGAGGATCGTCACATAGTCCGCCTGGGGCGGCATGAAATTCTCGATGTAGGATTTGTTGATGATGGTTTCCGGCTCCATCGTGCTCAGCGAGGATTTGGCCGGCGCAGCATCGGTATTGAATTGCGCCGTGCCGGTGACCACCACGGTCTCGAGGGGTTCGCCATTGGCATCGGCGGCCGCGACCTGCTGGGCGGTGGCGGGGCTTGCGAAAAACAGCGCCGCGACAGTCAGCGCCAGGCTGGCGGACGAGCTTCTGAGACGGCTGGAAGTAACGGCGGACATGAGGCACCCCTTGGTTGGTCAAAATCCGACAGGGTGAGCGCAAGCGCCGCCGCAATCGCATATCTGCGAAAGCACCGTGGCTCGCGTGGTCAGATGAATTGTCCCCGTCGCGCGCGGGTGGATCGCATGGCTCGTTGACGACTTGATGACACTGCGAAAGCGCGGGCTGCCTAATTGAATCGCAGTTTCATGATGAGAAAATTAGACAGTTGATAATGCAGATAGAAATTGCCGAGTGCGGCAGCGGACTCGCGACTATAAAAATCGCCAATGAAATGTCGGAAAATTTAAG
>DATKPL010000171.1:0-5064 GCA_035524155.1 Rhizomicrobium sp. | reverse complement strand
GGGGAGGTGGCCGTAGCAGCGCTTGCGATGCGTAGGCCCGAGGGGTTGTTAAATAAAAGGATCCCTCACCATGATCGTGTCGTCACGATCCGGACTGGTGGAAAGCAGCGCCACCGGCGCGGCGATCAATTCTTCCACCCGGCGCACATATTTAATGGCATTGGCGGGAAGCTCGGCCCAGCTGCGCGCTCCTTGCGTGGATTCCTTCCAGCCTTCCAAACTTTCATAGATAGGCGTGAGGCGCGCCTGCGCCTGGGCTGCCGGCGGCAGATGGTCGAGCACCTGGCCGTCCAGGCTGTAACCGGTGCAGAGCTTGATCTCGTCGAATCTGTCCAGCACGTCCAGCTTGGTCAGCGCAATGCCGTCCACGCCGCCCGTGATCACGGTCTGGCGCACCAGGACCGCGTCGAACCAGCCGCAACGGCGTTTTCTTCCCGTGACGGTGCCGAATTCGCGGCCGCGCTCACCCAGCTTCTCGCCGATCGCGTCCTTCAATTCGGTGGGAAACGGGCCTTCGCCCACCCGCGTGGTATAGCTTTTGACGATGCCCAGCACGGTGCCGATCTCGCGCGGGCCGACGCCCGCGCCCGCCGCCGCCTGTCCCGCCACCGTGTTGGACGAGGTCACGAAGGGGTAGGTGCCGTGATCGATGTCGAGCAGCACGGCCTGGGCGCCCTCGAACAGCACGCGTTTGCCGGCGGTCTTGGCCGCATGCAGCTCGCGCCAGGACGAGCCGATGAATGGCACGATCTTGGGCGCAATCTCGCGCAAGGAGGCAAGCAGCGCATTCGCATCCACGTCTTTTTGGCTGAAGCCGCGCCGCAGCACATTGTGATGGGCGAGGAGCCGCTCCAGCTTGGCGGGCAGGGCGTCGAGATCGGTGAGATCAATGGCGCGCAGCGCCCGGCGGCCCACCTTGTCCTCATAGGCAGGTCCGATGCCGCGCTTGGTGGTGCCCAGTTTCTGGCTGGCCGCATCTTCGCGCATGGCGTCAAGCTCGCGGTGCAACGGCAGCACCAGCACGGCATTGGCCGCCAGGACCAGCAGGTCTGGCGTGATGCGGAGGCCGGCCTGGCCCACCCGCGCTATTTCTTCCAGGAGCGACCAGGGGTCCACCACCACGCCATTGCCGATGATGGAACGCTTGCCCTGCACCACGCCGGATGGCAGCAGCGAAAGCTTGTAGGTCTTGTCGCCCACCACGATGGTGTGGCCGGCATTGTTGCCGCCCTGGAAGCGCACCACCATGTCGGCGCGATGGCAAAGCCAATCGATGATCTTGCCTTTGCCCTCGTCGCCCCATTGAGCGCCGATCACCGTGACGTTGGCCATGAGATATACCGTACCCGGATGAATTTCCTGCGCGCGTCGGACGCGACGGCACGGTGGTGATCTCTACCCCCTCCGCCCTTCGCATCGCAAGCGCTGCTACGGGCACCTCCCCCGCAGCGTGCTGTCGCACGCGCTGGGGAGGAGGGGCGCGGCCAAGCTTTTAGGAGCGTGGTGACACGCTGCGCGCCTTAGTCGCGGATAGATAGGCTACTTCAATAGAAGACGCCGTAGTCGACCTCGATGATCATGCCGCTATACTGGTCGATCAAGAGCGCGTCGTCGCCAACCCGGACCCAGATCGCGCCGAAGGGCGGCGGCGGCAGGTCATAGGCCATATAATCCGTCAGCCAATACTGGCGCGCCCAGAACAGGGACGGCAAGGTCATGCCCCAGGTCCAGCGGCGCGCATAGAAACCCGCCGGCCGCACATAGGTGGGGGCGTGGAAGCGCCGCGCGGCGTTGAAATTCCGGTGATAGTTGCGGACGCTGCTGAAATCGCGCGACGGTCCGCGCATGGCGTTGTTCGGGCCGGGGCGTCCTTGCGGGCCGCGCATGGCGTTGTTGTTTGCCGGACGTTCGGGGCCACGCATGGCATTGTTGGGGGCAGGGCGATTGGGCTCCGGACGCGCCTGTTGGGGTCCGCGCATCTCACCGCCGCGCGGGGGAGCGCCATGTTGCGGCGCAGCCTGCATTGCCGGACGGGGCCCTGGGCCACCATGCGGCTGCGGTCCCGGTCCGCCATGGGGCGCGCCGCCCTGGGGGCCGCCATGCTGCTCGCCATGGGGCGGGCCGCCCTGATCGTGATGCTCGCGGTCTTGCGCCACCGCAGGAAGGGAGGCTCCGATCAAGCCGATTATCGCGGCCGAGACGAGAAATTTGCGCATCAAATTCATCCCCGAAATGCCAACGCATAACACCGTATTACGACATAAGTTCCATTTACCAGGCGGTTCGCGCTGGTATGGTCGAAGCCATGATCACCCTGATTCTTGCAATCGCCGACAATGGCGTGATCGGCAGAGACGGCGCGATTCCCTGGCGCATCAGCGACGATCTCAAGCGCTTCAAGCAGTTGACCATTGGCAAGCCGGTGGTGATGGGCCGCAAGACCTGGGATTCGTTGCCCAGAAAACCATTGCCGGAACGAACCAACATCGTGATCACGCGTCAGCCCGGCTGGCAGGCCGAAGGCGCCGTCACGGCATCGTCACTGGATGACGCCTTGGCGAAAGCCGAGGACGCCGCGGAAGTGATGGTGATCGGTGGTGCGGAAATTTATCGCGCGGCCTTGGCCAAAGCCCAGCGCATCGAATTGACCGAGGTCCACCGGCCGTTCGAAGGCGATGCGCGGTTTTCCTTCGACCGCAGCCCCTGGCGCGAAATGGCGCGCGAGGAGCGTGCCACGCAGGATGGGCTCTCTTTCAGCTACGTCACGCTGACGCGGATATAAGATACCCCACCTGTCTTGCTCGGGATAAACTTTCGCAAGAAAGTCAGGGCCAAGACGTGCCTATTCGAAAATGATGTTCGGGGCGGCGTGGGTCTCGCTCTGGAGCGCGCGCGCCACTTTTTCCGCCACCGCCAGAAAGGAAAGCGCCTCAGGGCCATCCGGGCGGCTCACCATCACCGGTTCGCCCGCATCCGAGCTTTCGCGGATCACCGGTACCAGCGCGATTTCGCCCAGGAATGGCGCACCCATCTTCTCGGCCGTTTCGCGCGCACCGCCATGGCCGAAAATATGATGGGCATGGCCGCAATCGGGGCAGACGAAGACGCTCATATTCTCGACCAGGCCCAGGATCGGCACCGCCGTCTTCTTGAACATGGCAATGCCTTTCTTGGCGTCGATCAGGGCGATGTCCTGGGGCGTGGACACGATCACCGCCCCTTTCAGCGGCGCGCGCTGCGCGATGGTGAGCTGGGCATCGCCCGTGCCGGGCGGCATGTCCAGCACCAGCACGTCGAGCGGCGCCCACAACACGTCGTTCAGCATCTGGGTGAGCGCCGATTGCACCATCGGGCCACGCCAGATCATGGCTTCGTCTTCCTTGACCATGAAGCCGATGGACATGGCCTTGATGCCGAATTTCTCGATCGGCCTGATCTTCTTTCCGTCGCTTTCGGGCTTGTGGTGGATGCCCAGAAGTTTGGGCAGCGAGGGGCCGTAGATATCCGCGTCCAGCAGCCCAACTTTCAATCCCAGCCGCTTGAGTCCCAGCGCCAGATTGACCGCGACCGTGGATTTGCCCACCCCGCCTTTGCCGCTGGCCACGGCGATGATGTTGCGCACGCCGGCTATCGCGTTTGCGGGCTGCGGCGCCGGCTGTGCGGGCGCCGCATGATGCGCGGTCGAGACGGCGGTGACCGACAAGACGCCAGGAAGTTTCGCCACCGCCGCTTCGCATGCCGCACACAGCGGTTCGGCAGACCGACTTTGCGCGGGCGGCACTTCCAGCGCAAAGCCCACATGGCCGTTGCGGAGCGTGAGCCCCGTGATCATGTTCTGCTGCACCACGGAGCGGCCCGAGACCGGGTCGATCACCTGGTCGAGCGCATGGAGAACATCGTCTCGGGTCGCGGGTATCGCCATGAAGGCTCTATAGGATAGCGGAGTTCCAAAACCAACCGGCGCCGGAACAACTCATCCTGTCCGAGGTTTAAGAAAGCCGACGGCAAAGGGCCGCAAGCGCGTTGAAATGCCTGTTTGACGGAACCCCCGGGCGCTATGCTCAGCTTCTTGCGAATCCAGCCGGGCCAGAGATTTAACACAGGATTTGGGACTTAAAGACATGCGGTTTGCGCTTGCATTTTGTGCCGCTGCGTTTTGTGCCGCGCTCGCCGGTATGCCCGCCATGGCGCGCCCGGCGCCCGATTCCTTTGCCGACCTGGCATCCAAGCTGCTTCCCACCGTGGTCAATATCGCCACGACCCAGACCTTGAAGGCGCCGCCGCCTTCGGCCATGCCCAACGTGCCGCCGGGGTCGCCGCTGGAGGATTTGTTCAAGAATTTCCTGGGTCCCAATGCGGACCGGCCCAAGCATGTCACCTCGCTGGGTTCGGGCTTCATTATCGATCCGGCCGGCTTCATCGTCACCAACAACCATGTGATCGAGGATAGCGACCAGATCACCGTGACCTTGAATGACGGCTCCAGCCTGCCCGCCAAGATCGTGGGCCGCGACACCAAGACCGACCTGGCGCTGCTCAAAATCACACCCAAGAAGCCGTTGCCCGCGACCCATTTCGGCGACAGCGACAAGGCCCGGATCGGCGACTGGGTGATGGCGATCGGCGATCCTTTCGGCCTGGGCTCGACGGTGACGGCGGGCATCGTCTCGGCCCGCAATCGCGACATCAATGCCGGTCCCTATGACGATTTCATCCAGACCGACGCGCCCATCAATCGCGGCAATTCGGGCGGACCTTTGTTCGACATGGACGGCAATGTGATCGGCATCAATTCCGCCATCTTCTCGCCCTCGGGCGGCAGCGTAGGCATCGGCTTCTCGATCCCCTCGAACATGGCCCGCGATGTGGTGGCGCAGTTGAAACAGTTCGGCGTGGCCAGGCGCGGCTGGATCGGCGTGCGCATCCAGCAGGTGACAGACGAAATCGCCCAAGGCATGGGCCTGCCCAACACACAAGGTGCGTTGGTGGCAGATGTGACCGCGGGCGGCCCGGCCCAGAAGGCGGGTTTACAGAATGGCGACGTGGTGGTGGGCTTCGACAACA
>DATKPL010000170.1:0-2016 GCA_035524155.1 Rhizomicrobium sp. | reverse complement strand
CTTGGCGATAAAGGCTGCGTGACGTGCGATCTCTTCCGCGGTGATGCGCGGCAGAAGCGGATGGGGCCGCTGGCGCGCGCGGCTCACATCGCCTTGTTGTTTCTGGACGGCGATTTCCACCGGCGCCAGCGCCAGGCCGCGCTGCCGCCCGCCCACCAGCTCCAGATAGACCTGTGCGGTCAATTCGGCGTCGAGCAGCGCGCCATGCTTCTCGCGGGCAGAGAGATCGATACTGAAGCGCTTGCAGAGTTCGTCGAGGGAATAACGCGCGCCGGGAATTTTGCGCTTGGCGATCTCGATCGTGTCGACGGTGCGCGCCATGGAGAGCGGCGTGCGCCCGACGCGCGTCAGTTCGGCATTGATGAATTTCATGTCGAAGCTGGCATTGTGGATCACCAGCACCGCGTCGCCGACGAATTCCAGGAACTCTTCCACGATGTGGCAGAACAGCGGCTTGTCGGCCAGGAACTCGCCGGAAAGCCCGTGCACGCGCTGCGACTCGATGGGTACATCGCGCTCGGGATTGAGATAGAACTGCTTGGAGCGGCCGGTGGGGAAATGATCCATCAGCTCGACCAGGCCGATTTCGACGATGCGGTGACCTTCGCCTGGCTCGAACCCTGTCGTCTCGGTGTCGAAAACTATTTCACGCATGCGCATCTCTTTTAATTTGCGGCTCTCGCTCGCGCGAACGCCGCGTGCGATGACCTTCGCCCGGCTCGAACCCTGTCGTCTCGGTGTCGAAAACTATTTCACGCATCGGGTTGAATTTTTTTCCTGATATCCGCCAGGATCATTCTCACCTGTTCGCGGGCGTGATCCAAGCCCTTGTCGGACATCACCACATAGTGCGCCTGTTGACGCTTTTCCGCGTCGGGCAGTTGGCGCGCCTTCAGCGATTCGAATTTTTCCGCACTCATGCCGGGCCGCGCCAGCACCCGGGCGCGCCTGACCTCTTCCGGCGCGCTGGTCACCACTACCGCATCCATTTCCTTGTCGGCGCCGATCTCGAACAGAAGCGGGATATCGAACAGGATAATGGGCGCCGTGGCGCGCGCCAGAAAATCCAGGCGATCCCGCTGCACCAGGGGATGGACAAGCGCCTCCAGGCGGGCCAGCGCCGCCGGATCGTTCACCACTTGCGCCGCCAGAGCGGCCCGGTCCACCACGCCATCCTTCACGGTTCCCGGAAACGCCTGGGCGATCATCGCCACCGCCGCGCCGCCCTTGCCATAAAGCCGGGTGATGGACGCGTCCGCGTCATGCACAGGCACGCCCTCGGCGGCGAAAAGTTTGGCAGTTTCGCTTTTGCCCATGCCGATGCCGCCGGTCAGCCCGATCGTAAAGGGCCGCCTAGGCATGGAGGGATTGCTCCAGATGTTTGCGCAAACCGTCGGTGACCTTGGGCCTCACGCCGAAGAAAGCTTCAAAAGATGGCACGCCCTGATGCATCAACATGCCCAGGCCATCGATGGTGACATGGCCCCGCGCCTTGGCGTCCTTCAGCAAAGCTGTTTCCAACGGATTGTAAACGATATCCAGGACGGCAGCTGAGGCTTTAAGCTTCGCGAGATCCAGCGCCAAGGCGGGATGACCTTTCATGCCCGCGCTGGTGGTGTTGACCAGTAGGTCGGTGCCGGCCGCCATATTCGGCCAATCCTTGAGATCGCCTGCCTCCAGCACGCTCGTCACCATGGGCTTCAGCGCCTTGGCCAGGATAGCCGCCCTGTCGGGATGGCGATTGAGGATATGCACCTTGGCCGCACCCAGTTCGTTCAACGCCAGGATCGCGCCCCGCGCCGCGCCGCCCGCGCCCAGCAGCACCACAATCTTGCCTTTCAGTTCACCCAGTCTTTCGCGAACCGACTCACGCAAGCCCGCCGTGTCGGTGTTGCGGGCTTCGACATGGTCGTCCGGGTGGAAGATAAGCAGATTGGCGGCCTGGGCGGCTTTCGCTGCATCGTCGCAACGGTCCGCCAAGGCGAACGCGGCTTCCTTGTGCGGCAGGGTGACATT
>DATKPL010000169.1:0-3858 GCA_035524155.1 Rhizomicrobium sp. | reverse complement strand
TGTGTTGCCCGAAATGGGCAAATTCAAGCCATCGTGTTCAGCAATGTCGTCTCCATCTGCTGCGCGGTCTTGAAGGTGGCGATATTCGCTTTGTAGGCGAGCGATGCCGTCATCATGTTCACGACTTGCTGCGCAGGATCGATGTTGGGCTCCGCCACCATGCCCTGCATGTTGGCGAAGGGCCGGGAAGGATCATAGGCCAGCGTGTAACTCGGCAACGTCGGAGTGATGGACGCCGTGACGCCGCCGCCCGGCTGCGCGGTTCGCGTTGCCGCGACCGGTTGATAGACGCTGCCCGGTGCCGGCGCGACCTGCTGTTGGGGGCTGGTCGCGGGCACCGGGCCGGCGCTCTCGAGATTGGCGAGATTGGAGGCGCTGGCCGTGAAGCCAGTGGATGCGGCAAGCATCCCCGAAACAGCGATGTTCATCGCGGTATTCATTCGCCACCCAATCCTACTGACGGCGAGCATGAAGCTGTCGCATTGCCGGGCGGTTAAGCGACGCGGTCAACGGGGCCAATAGGAAATGCGTCAATATTGATGAAAATGCGACGGATCATTTGGCGTTCGCAAGGAGCAGCGATGTTTCCGTTGCCGCGATGCCTTCGATCAACCGAATCTGGTCCAGCGCCTGGCTGAAGCCCGCCAACGTGCTGGTGCAAAGCTCGGCCACCAGATCCCAGCGGCCATTGGTGGTGTAGATATTCTCCATTTCGGGAAAGCCTTTCAGCGCGCGCACGACATGCGCGGATTTTTCGCCCGCAATGGCGATGCACATGATGGCGCGCATCTGGTTGGCTTCCGCTTCCGCGGCCATGCGCACGGTGAAGCCGCGAAGGACGCCGCTGGCGGTAAGCCGGGCAATACGGTTCTGAACCGTGCCGCGCGAGACCTTGAGTTTTTTCGCCAGCGAGGCCGCCGGTTCGCGCGCATTGGCGCGCAGCAGGGCAATCAGGCGGCGGTCGATTTCGTCGATCATTTCGTCACCTATGACTGGCTAAACGCTAATATCCTGGCGAATTCTATCATTATGTGGGCTTTTCGCTAGCCAGGCTAGGGAGTTCGATAAGAGGGAAGTTCTGGGGGATTCGTGTCCATGTCCGGCAGGCCCTTCTTTCTGATGACCGATCCCCGCCATTACGGGGTGTTCTATGAGATCAATCCCTGGATGCAGCCCCAAACCTGGGGCCATGACGCGGCCGCTTTGCGCAATGCAGCCGCAAGCGCTTCGGGCGCATTGCGCCTGGCCATCGAGATGGCGGGCGGCACGGTCGAGATGATTCCTCCTGTCGAGGGCGTGCCCGACCTGGTGTTTCCGGCCAATGCCGCGGTGGTCTTGGACGGCAAGGTGCTGCTTGCCCGCTTCCGTCATGCCGAACGGCAGCGTGAAGAGCCGGTATTCCGCGCCGCGTTCCAGGGGTTGAAAGCGCGCGGCCTGGTGAATGAAGTGGTCGAACTTCCCACCGGCGTGCTGCAGGAAGGCGCGGGCGACTGCATTTGGGACGCCGATCGCGGCTTGTTCTGGGCCGGTTACGGCCAGCGTTCGACCTTCAATTCGCTGCGCGTGATTGAAACCCTGTTCGGCGAGCGTGTGCTGTGCCTGGAATTGGCGACGCCGCGCTTTTACCACCTCGATACCTGTTTCTGCCCGCTCGCCGGCGGCAAGGTGCTTTATTACCCGGCCGCTTTCACGCGTGCCGCGCTGGCCGAGATCCATGCCCATGTCGCGCGCGCTGACCGGATCGAAGCCGATGTCGATGAAGCGGGCGCCTTTTGCGTCAATGCCGTCAATATCGGCCGGGAGGTCGTGATGGCAAAAGCGCCCGCGTCCCTGCGCCGAAAGCTCGCGGGCGCCGGTTATCAGGTGCATGATGTGGATCTGGCGCCCTTTATTCTCTCGGGCGGCGGGGCTTACTGCATGACCTTGCGGCTGGATCGCAGGGGCCGCGTTGAACCGGCCATGCGAGCGGCGGAATGAGGCGATCATGAACCATGTCGCGCGGACCAGCGCAGATTTCATCGCCCAGGAACAGGCGCTGGGGGCGATGAACTACAAGCCGCTGGACGTGGTCTTGGCGCGCGGCGAAGGCGTCTATGTCTGGGACGTGGAAGGGCGGCGCTATCTCGATTGCCTTTCCGCCTATTCGGCGGTCAATCAGGGCCATCGCCATCCCAAGATCTTGCAGGCGCTGATCGACCAGGCATCGCGGCTGACGTTGACGTCTCGCGCCTTCCGCAATGACCAATTGGCATCTTTCTATCAGGAGATTTGTGCGCTGACGGGCGCACACAAGGTGCTGCCCATGAATTCGGGCGCCGAAGCGGTGGAAACCGCGATCAAGCTGGCGCGCAAATGGGGCTATCAGGTCAAGGGCGTGGCCGCCGACAAGGCCGAGATCATCGTCTGCGCCAACAATTTCCATGGCCGCACCGTCACCATTGTGGGCTTCTCCTCCGATCCCGGTTCGCGCGACGGTTTCGGGCCGTTCACGCCCGGCTTCGTGACGGTTCCGTTCGGCGATGCGGCGGCATTGGAAGCAGCGATCGGCCCCAACACGGTTGGCTTCCTGGTCGAACCCATCCAGGGCGAGGCGGGCGTGATCGTGCCGCCGCCCGGTTATCTGAAGAAGGCGCGCGCGCTTTGCACGAAACACAATGTGCTCTTCATCCTGGACGAGATTCAGACCGGCCTGGGCCGCACCGGCAAATTGCTGGCCGAAGAGCATGACGGCGTCGAAGCCGACCTTACCCTGCTGGGCAAGGCGCTGTCCGGCGGCTTCTATCCGGTTTCCGCGGTGCTTTCGAACAATGAAGTGATGAGTGTGCTGCACCCGGGTGAGCATGGCTCGACCTTTGGCGGCAATCCGCTGGCCTGCGCGGTCGCGCGCACGGCGCTGCGCGTGCTCGTGGAAGAAGGCATGATCGAGAATGCGGCGCGGGTGGGCGCGCGGCTCAAGGCGAAATTGCTGGATATCCGCTCCAACCAGATCAAGGAAGTGCGCGGGCACGGCCTTTTGATCGGCGTAGAACTGGTGCCGGAAGCAGGTGGCGCGCGCGCAATCTGCGAGCAGTTGATGACGCGCGGGCTGCTCTGCAAGGAAACCCATGACCATACGATCCGCATTTCGCCGCCGCTGATCCTCACCGACGAACAGGCCGATTGGATTGTCGCGCAATTCCGCGATGTGCTGGTCTAGCTTGACCGGTATCGTTTCTTCTACTATGTAGGAGAAATGAAAGACGTCGCTCCGGTCGGGCAATTCGAGCAGCTGGTGCTGACGGCGATCCTGACCCTGGGCGAGAACGCCTATGGCGTCACCATCCATGCCAAGGTCGAGTCCATCAGCAGCGCCAAGAGTGTCGCGCGCGGCGCGGTCTATGCCACGCTCGACCGGATGGAGGACAAGGGCCTGATCAGTTCGCGCCTTTCCGATCCTGTCAAGGAGCGGGGCGGCCGGTCCCGGCGCTATTACCGGTTGGAGAAAACCGGCGAGAAAGCCTTGCGCGAGTCGGTGCAAACCGCTCAGCGCCTGCATGAGATCCTTGCACGAAACTGGAAAGGTCTCAGATGGAAACCCCTCCAGCGATAGACTGGCCGGCGTTGGCGCCGCCCACGGCGATGGAGCAGGTCGTCCAATGGCTGATCCCGCCCAAGGCGCGCGAAGCGGTGGTGGGCGACCTCAGGGAAGTCTATTCCACGCCCTCGCAATACCTGGCCGAGGCGGCAAGGACCGTGCCGCTCGTTTTCGTCAGCTGCGTGTTGCGCGCCTTGAACCTGCCCCTGTTGCTGCTGCAATTCCTGCTGCTGCTTTTCATCCTGGAAAAAGTCCACGCCCAGTTCCATCTCTTGACGCAAGCG
>DATKPL010000168.1:0-4010 GCA_035524155.1 Rhizomicrobium sp. | reverse complement strand
ACGAGCTGATCAACAGCCTCGCCGCCAGCTAATCGCCCGAAAGATCAATTCGGCGTCTGGCTTGCATGTACGGCGTCGTTCGCCCGGTCGCGGATCAAATTCATGTCGGCTTGGGCGTTGGTTACATAATCGTTCATGCAGGCGGTATAGTCGTGCAGCGCGGTGTTATATCGCGCGACTTGATCGTTATGCTGTTTGATCCGCTTGTTGTAGGCGACCGGGTCCTCGCCATTCCTGATCGCGGGAATATCGACCGGCTTTTCCGTTTTTCCACAATTGGGCGCGGGATAATCCGCCAGCGCGGGAAAATTGGTGCCGGCATGGGCCGGTGCCAAACCGGCTGCCGCCAGGACCAGCGCCAGCGCGCACATCTTCATGTTCCCCTCCCGTTTAGATGAGCCCTGCCAGCGGACTGGAGGGATCGGCGTAACGTTTTTTCGGCATGCGCCCCGCCAGATAGGCGAGCCGCCCGGCTTCCACCGCATGTTTCATCGCGCCCGCCATCATCACCGGATTCTTGGCTTCGGCGATAGCCGTATTCATCAGCACCGCATCGCATCCCAGTTCCATCGCGATGGCGGCATCGGACGCAGTGCCCACGCCGGCATCCACGATCACGGGAATCTTGGCGTCCTCAATGATCATGCGGATGCCGACGGGATTCTGCACCCCCAGGCCCGAGCCGATCGGCGCCGCCAGCGGCATGATCGCCGCCACACCCATCTCTTCCAGCCGCTTGGCCATCAAGGGATCGTCGCTGGCATAGACCATCACCTGGAAGCCTTCCTTCAAAAGCATCTCGGTGGCGCGCAAAGTCTCGATCATGTCGGGATAAAGCGTTTTCCTGTCGCCCAATACTTCCAGCTTGACCAAAGTCCAGCCGCCAGCTTCGCGCGCCAGGCGCAGGGTTCGCACCGCGTCCTCGCCGGTGAAGCAGCCCGCGGTGTTGGGCAGATAGGTGTATTTCCTGGGATCGATGAAATCGATCAGACGGGGCTGATTGAGATCGGTGAGATTGACGCGCCGGACCGCCACCGTGACCATCTCGGCGCCGCTGGCTTCCAGCGCGCGCGCATTTTCTTCATAGGTCTTGTATTTGCCCGTGCCCACGATCAGCCGCGATTTGTAGGTCTTGCCCGCGATCACCAGCGGTTTGTCCTCGCGCGGCAAAGACTCATTGTTTGGTCGCGCGCCCTCACGGAAAACCGCTTCACACTTTTCCTGGGCGCGCTCCACGGGCGCATTTCCTCCGCCGATAAAGTGCACGATCTCGAAACGATCGCCTTCGCTCACGGCAACCTGTCCGTAAGCCGAGCGCGGCACGATCTCAAGATTGCGCTCCACCGCGATCTTGGCGGGATCGAGCCCCAGCGTCTCCAGCATGGTCTTGACGGTCAACCCCGCGCTCAACGCGCGCGTTTCACCGTTCAGGGTCACATTGAGATTCGCCATGCCCGATCCTGTCTTTTAAGGTTTCCGTTCCGCGCGCCCTGCCATTATAAGGCGTGAACCCGCTTCGCTGGTAGAAACGCAATGGCGAAAAATACAAGTAAATCCAAGCCTTTACCCATATATATCATCAATGGTCCGAATCTCAATCTGTTGGGAATGCGGGAGCCGGAGATTTATGGCCGCACCACCCTGGGCGAGATCGAGGAATTGTGCGCCGACCGCGCCAAAAGCCACGGCCTGGGCATCGTTTTCCTCCAAAGCAACAAGGAAGGCGAACTGGTCGAGTTCCTGCAGGAAGCGCGGAGCATGGCTTCGGGCGTGATCATCAATGCGGCCGGCTATACCCACACGTCGGTCGCGATCCTGGATGCACTCCAGATGCTCAACCCACCGGTGATCGAAGTGCATCTCTCCAATCCCGCGCGGCGCGAAGAATATCGTCACCTCTCCTATGTCGCCAAAGCCGCCACCGGCAGCATCACCGGATTGGGCGTGAATTCTTATCTTCTGGCGATCGACGCGGTCGCCGGTATTTTGTCGGGGCCCAAAGGAAAGAAGAAATGAACAGCAAGAATGACAAACCGGGCATCGACGCCGCAGCGATCCGGACGCTTTCCGATCTTCTGACCGAGACAGGCCTCACGGAAATCGAGATCGAGCATAATGGCGCGCGCATCCGCGTGGCGCGGGCGGGTGCGATGGCGGCGATCGCTTCCGCGCCCGTGATGGCAGCGCCGGCACCTGTTGCCGCCCCTGCCCTCGGCGCGGCGCCCTCTGCCGGTCCGCAGGCCGGCGCCGTCACCTCGCCCATGGTGGGCACCGCCTATACCGCTTCCGAGCCGGGCAAGCCGCCTTTCGTCAAAGTGGGCCAGCAGGTGAAGGAAGGCGACACGCTGTTCATCGTCGAAGCGATGAAGACCATGAATCCGATCCCTGCGCCCAGAAGCGGCACAGTAAAGGAAATTTGCGTGGAAAATGGGGCGCCGGTCGAATTCGGCCAGATCTTGCTCATTCTCGGATAAGGCATGTTCGAAAAAATTCTTATCGCCAATCGCGGCGAAATCGCGCTTCGCGTGATCCGCGCCTGCAAGGAGATGGGCATCGCCACCGTGGCGATCCACTCCACCGCGGATTCCGAAGCCATGCATGTGCGGATGGCGGACGAAAGCGTCTGTGTCGGACCGGCGCCCGCTGCACAATCCTATCTGAATATTCCGGCTATCGTGGCCGCTTGTGAGATCACCGGCGCCGAAGCGATCCACCCGGGTTATGGCTTCCTGTCCGAGAACGCCAAATTCGCCGAGATCGTGGGCGAGCACGGCATCACCTTTATCGGCCCCACGCCCGACCATATCCGCATGATGGGCGACAAGATCACCGCCAAGCAGACGGTGAAGGCGCTGGGCATTCCCACCGTGCCGGGTTCGGACGGCGAAGTGACCGACGGCGGTGCCGCCAAGATGGCCGAAGAGATCGGTTATCCCGTGCTGATCAAGGCCACCGCCGGTGGCGGTGGGCGCGGCATGAAAGTGGCGCAGAATGCGGGCGAGCTCTCCTTCGCGCTTTCCACAGCCCGCGCCGAAGCCAAGGCCGCCTTCGGCAACGACATGGTCTATATGGAGAAATATCTCCAGAAACCGCGCCATATCGAGATTCAGATTCTGGCCGATGCCCATGGCCATGTCGTGCATCTGGGCGAGCGCGACTGCTCGCTCCAGCGCCGCCATCAGAAAGTCTGGGAAGAAGCGGGCAGCCCTGCGCTCAACGCCAAGGAGCGCGACGATATCGGCGACACCGTCACCGCAGCGTTGACCAAGCTGGGTTATCTGGGAGCCGGCACCATCGAGTTCCTTTACGAGGACGGCCGCTTCTATTTCATCGAAATGAACACCAGGCTGCAGGTGGAGCACCCGGTGAGCGAAGCGATCACCGGCATCGATATTGTGCGCGAGCAGATCCGGGTGGCGGCTGGAAACCCTCTTTCCTTCTCGCAGAAAGACATCGTCTTTGAAGGCCATGCCATCGAATGCCGCATTAACGCGGAAAACCCCTTCACTTTCCGCCCCTCGCCCGGCCAGATCACCCAATTCCACACGCCGGGCGGCCTGGGTGTGCGGTTCGACTCCGCGATCTATTCCGGCTACCGCATCCCGCCTTATTACGACAGCCTGGCGGGCAAGCTGATCGTGCATGCCAAGAGCCGCAACGAATGTCTGCTGCGTTTGCGTCGCGCGTTGGACGAGTTGGTGGTGGATGGCATCGAAACCACCATCCCCTTGTTCCAGAAACTGGTGCGTGAGCCCGACATCATCAATGGCGATTATTCGATCCATTGGCTGGAGAAATATCTTGCGAGCGCGAGGCCTTAATTCCGTGTTCGCGCCGGTACGCTGGCGCTACGGCGGGCTGGAGAAATATCTAGCCAGTCAGAAGTCCTGACGCGAAATCCCCTATGGGCATTTCCATTTTCCTGGGTCTTCTGGCGGCGCTGTTCTACGGCGCCGCCAATTTCACGGTGCGGCCCGCCTGCCAAGGCGCCGGCATTTTCCGCACCATGC
>DATKPL010000167.1:0-3493 GCA_035524155.1 Rhizomicrobium sp. | reverse complement strand
TCTTGCGCTGACCCACGACTATCATCCGCAATCGCCTCGCGCCCCGCCCGAAATCGCCTGAGCCCACATTCTTGACCGCGTGAGCATGGCTCACGCGGCCGCTCGGCATTTTCAGGGAAAAATCCATGTTCAATCTTTCGCGTAGCGGCCGAAAGGCCGTGCTCTTGTCATTTCCGGCCATGTTATTGGCTTCGGCGGCGATCCCGCCTGCCCTGGCACAGGAACAGGTCGCCGCCAACCAGCCGGTCGAATTCGTCACCGTCACCGCCACGCGCGGGGCGACGCAACAGGACCTCAGCGTCAGCAGCACCATCCTTACCTCGGACCAGGTGCTGGAAGCGCCGGAGCCCAGCATCGACCAGATCGTCAACAAGATCCCCGGCATCTACACCTCGCAGCAGCCCGGCGGGCAGCTGCATCCCACGGGGCAGCCTTTCTCGATCCGCGGCTTCGGCACGTCCACCAACATCAACACGCTTCTTTTGGTGGATGGCGTTCCCGCCAACGATCCTTATTTCCGCACTGTCGACTGGTCGCAGGTGCCCAAGGATTCCGTGAATTCGATCGAAGTGATCCGCGGCGGCGGCGCCTCCAGTGCCTGGGGCAACCTGGCGATGGGCGGCATCGTCAATGTGGTGACGCGCCAGGCCCAGCCCGGTTACCTTCTCGATGTCAGTGGCGGGAGTTTCAACGCCATCGATGGCTTCGCCTTGGCCGGTTTCACGGTGGCAGACGGCCTGAATGTGAGCATAAGCGCGGATGCGGGCCGCACCGACGGCTACGACCAGACACCGGCGCAGTACCGCAATCCTTACATGACCTCCACGTCATCCCAGACCCAGGATTATCATCTGTCCGCGGTCTATACGCCGGATGCCGACACCGACCTTTATCTCTCGCTCACCCATCACCGCATCGCGGAATACGGGCTGGTCTGGCAAATCGCACATAACGCCTGGGAGACGGACCGCTTCGCTGCCGGCGGTTCGCGCGCGCTGGGCGATGCGCAGAGTCTGAATTTCACGCTTTGGTATGGCGAAGGCAGCATGTTCACCCAGAACGCCAGCAATCCGTCCTATTCGATCTTCACGCCGCTGAACGGCAAGCCCTTTGTCTCGCAGACCGAGACCGTCACCTATCATCATGTGGGCGGCTCGCTGTTCTACAAGGCGGATTTTGGCGATTTCAAAGACATCGAAGCGGGCGCGGACGGCCGCGAGATCTGGGCGCACGATCCCCTGAACATCTTCTCGGCCACCAAGCAGACGGGCGCGATCACGGCCGACGCCAAGCACCAGTTCGAGGGAATTTATGCCCAGGGAAGCTGGCGGCCCACCGCGGTCCCGCTCGAAATCACGGCGGGCGCGCGCGAAGATTTCTGGCAGGCAGTGGATGCCGGTGTCGCCGGCAATTTCCAGGGCTCGACCATCGCCGATGTGGTGCCCAACGAGACCTACACCCATTTCTCGCCGCGCGTGGGGGCCAAATATTTTCTGCCGGATGGCTTGGATCTGCGTGTCGCTGCCTACAGCGATTTCGCCGCTCCCGGCATGAACCAGATGTACCGGAGCTTCATCAGCGGCGCCAGCTACACGACCTTCGACGCCACGTTAAAGCCGCAGACCAATTTCGGCCGGGAAATCGGCATGGATTGGAATGGCGACGATTATCAGTTGTCCTTCACGCTCTATGACAACAGCCTGAACCGTTTCATCGACTATGCGACGGTTGAGAACAATTGCGCCCTGGCCAACAATTATTGCGGCACCGGCATCACCGCCATCGCCGGCGGATCGCTGCATCAATATGTGAATGCGGGCAATGCCACTCTCAAGGGCGGCGAGTTGCTGGGCTCATGGAACGTGCTGGATGACGTCTCGCTCAATGGCGGCGTGTCCGTCACCGATGCCTACCTCACCAGCTCCAATTATACGACCGTGTCGGCGGGCGTCATCCCCGACCCCATCCGGCAGCAATTGGGCCAGGTGCCGCGCTGGATGATCACGGGCGGGGCGACCTGGCAGGTGACAAAGGCTTTGCAGCTGTCCCTTGTCGGAAAGACATTCCCGGCCTATTGGGCCAATACGGCGCATACGCAACTCGACAGCGCCGCCACCACCTTTGATCTCAGCGGCTCCTACCGGCTCACCGATCAGTTGGAGCTTTATCTGGCGGCCCAGAACATCTTCAACCGGACCTATTACGACACAGGGCTGGGCTATACGACCACCAACGGCACGACCGTGAACGGCACCACCGTTCCCGCGCTGGGTATCCCGTTCAATGTGGTCGGCGGCTTCCGGGTGGCGATATGAGACACGGAGTGAAAGGAGCAGACCTCATGACATTCTCCAGAACCTGCCTTCTTGCCGCCGGCCTGCTGGCGTCGATTGCCCCCGCAGGGGCGAAGATGACCATGCCGATGCTGCCCACTTCGCATGGCGCGGGCGGCGCCTGTCACGAGGCGGCCCTCGCATGCGCCAGCACGGTCACGCCGGTGTTGGCCGGCGGCACACTCTGGCTGGCATTCGATGCCGACGGGCAAGTCTATGTCACCCATTCCGGCGACATGGGCCACAGCTTCGCCAAGCCGGTCGCCGTCACCCACAGCAAGGTGCAACTCGACAGCGGTCCCGATGCTCGGACCGCGCTGGCGGTGGACAAGGCAGGTCGCGTGTTCGTCGCCTATGAGATCTTCAAGGACAATGATTTCAACGGCGAAGTTTTTTTCAGCCGCTCGCTGGATCATGGCCAAAGCTTCTCCGCGCCGCGTCCCCTGGTGGACAATGACGCCAGCCAGCGCTTTGCGGCCCTCGCGGTAGGCCCGAACGGAAACCTCTTCGCCGCCTGGCTGGACAAGCGCGGCGTGGTGGCTGCCGAGAAGGAAGGCAAGACCTATCCCGGCGCGGCGCTCGGTTACGAATGGTCGAAAGACGGCGGCGCCAGCTTCACGCCATCCAAGATCGCCAAGGATAATACCTGCGAATGCTGCCGGCTGGGGGTCGCTTTCACCGCGCCGGATCGTCCCGCGGTGGTATTCCGCAACGTCTTCGGCGGGACCGTGCGCGATCACGGCATCATCACTTTCGTCAACGAAACCACGCCCGGCCCGTTCCACCGGGTGAGCGTGGACAATTGGAGGCTCAATGGCTGTCCCCACCAGGGCCCCAGCCTGGCAGTGTCAGGAGCCGGCACTTATCATGTGGTCTGGTCCACGCAGGGCGACGCGCGCAAAGGCCTGTTCTACGCGCGATCGAAAGACGGCGGTAAAAGCTTCTCCACCCCCATGCCACTGGACGTCAATGCGCATGACGCGTCGCGGCCTTATGTGACGGCCGTGCCTGGCCAGGTCTGGCTGGCCTGGAAGGATTTCGATGGCGAGACTGCGACCGTGAATGTACGCGTCTCGCATGATGACGGCGTAACCTGGTCGGCGCCGCGCGTAGCGGCCAAGACCACCGATGCTTCCGATCACCCGATGCTGGTCAATGAC
>DATKPL010000166.1:0-3703 GCA_035524155.1 Rhizomicrobium sp. | reverse complement strand
GCCTCCAACGACCGGCCCTTTACCGTGGTGCAGGCTCTGCAGCAGAAAGCCGAGCTCAAATACCGCGAGACCCAGGACCAGCTTCAGACCAGCCTGAACCGGGCCGAAGCGACCCTGGCGTCATTGCAGCAGGGCGCCGCCGGCAACGCCAACAGCGTGGCGATGGATCAGAAGGGGAAAGACGAGATCGAAACCCTTCGCCGCGGCATGGCGCTCACCCGGCGCGAATTGCGCGATGTGCAGCGCAATCTGCGCAGCGAAGTGGATGCGCTGGGCGCGCGCCTCGCCTTCCTCAACATCTTCGGCATGCCGATCCTGGTCGCGGCCTTCGCGCTGGTGATGGGCATGATCCGGCGGCGGCGCCGCACTCTGCCTTCCAAGCCTGGGAGGACGGCATGAGCGATTTCCGCCGCCGCAACCTGACCATCCTGGGCGCGCTTGCGCTGATCAGCGTGGCGCTGGCGGGCGCGGCCCTCTACCAGGAATCGCAAGCGACCAGGACGCAGTTCACGCCAGGCGAGTTCCTGCCGGGCTTCGCCGCGCATGTGAAGGATTCCGCGCGCATCCATGTGGTTTCGCACAGCGGCAGTTTCGATGTCGTCTACAGCCCGGCCAAGGGCTGGGTGCTGCCAGCCAAGGGCAATTATCCCGCCGACTTCAACCAGGTGCGCCACACGCTGCTGGGCCTGGCGGCGCTGGAAACCATCGAGCCCAAGACCGCGCGCGCCGATTGGCTGTCTTATCTGGGGCTGGAAACGCCGCCCAAAGGCAATGGCGTCGAGATCGTGGTCAGCGATGCAAGCGGACACGAGATCGCGTCTGTCATCACCGGCAACACCACCCAGATCGACACCGGCGAAGGCGGCACGGGCCTGTTCGTACGCCACGCGAACGACAATCAAAGCTACCTCGCCCGGGCGGTGTTCACCCCGCATGGCGACCTGAGCGATTGGGTGGACACCAATGTGATGAGCGTGGACGCGTCGCGCATCAACAGCGTCACCGTCACGCCTTTTTCCGGCACGCCCTATACCGTGTCGCGCGAGCACAGCTCGGACGTGGACTTCAAGCTTGACGGTCCGCCGCCGGCCAAGGGCCTGGCCGCTTCGACGTCGCAGATCGACCTGGTGCCCCAGATCGTCTCGGGCTTCGCCTTTACCGATGTGAAGCCGGCCTCGGAGCTGGATTTCTCCAAAGCGGCGCATCTGGTGGCGCATACCTTCGACAATCAGAATATCCGCATGGATGCGGTGAAGGCGAATGACGCGGTGTGGGTCAGGATTTCCGCCCAGCCCGATCCCGGAACGCCCACCATGCAGAAACAGGAAGCGGCGATGATCAATGCGCGCGCGGGAAATTGGGCATATGAATTGGCGACCGAAAAGGGCCAGTTCTTCTCGATGCAGCGCGACAATCTTTTCGCCAAGGCGCAAGCTTCGGATCAGCAGGGTCAAGGCCAACCCGGCGAAGGCATGCCGCAAAGCGGCCCTGGCCACGTGCCGCTAGGCGCGCTTACGGGCGCGCGCCACTGATGGCGGGCGAGGCAGAGCCGCTGCGCGGTCTCTGGTACATGCCGGCTTTGGCATCGTCGCTGAGGCCCGGACAGATGCGCCGCGAGATGCTTCTGAGTGAACCCGTTCTTCTGGGCCGCATGCGCGATGGCCAGGCATTCGCCATGCGCGATATCTGCCCTCATCGCGGCGTGCCCTTGTCGGCGGGAAAGATCCTGTCCGAGAACACGGTCGAATGCCCCTATCATGGCTGGCGCTTCCGCCGCGACGGGGTATGCAGCGCCATTCCCTCGCTGGTCGAGGGACAAGATCTTGATCCGGAAAGAATCCGCGTGCGCCATTATCCGGTGTGCGAGCAGGATGGGTTGCTTTGGGTCTATGTCGCGGCGAAGAACGAACCGCCGAGCATCGAGCCGCCGAAGGTCCCTGCCCCCAATGCGACGCCGCGCTGGCACGAGGCACAGACATTCGCGTGCGACATCGATCATGCCGTGATCGGGCTGATGGACCCGGTGCATGCGGGCTATGTGCACGACCATTGGTGGTGGAACGTCAAGCCGCGCGTGAAGGAAAAGCATTATGCGCCCTTGCCCATGGGCTTTGTGATGACGGCGCATACGCCGTCCAAGGCGGCCTACAGTATGCTGGGCGAAGTCACGACTGAGATCACCTTTGAGCTGCCCTCGACGCGCTTCGAGATCATCAAGGGGAAATTCGCAGGCGCCGATTTCACCGTGGTGGGCTTGACCGTCTGCACGCCGCGCGACGACGAACGCACCGATGTGATCCAGGTCTTCTATTGGCCGGGTTGGTTGTTCTTCATCCGGCCCTTCTTCATGTTGCTTGGGCCTACTTTTATCGCCGACGACCGCAAGATCGTGGAGCTTCAACGCGAAGGCCTGAAGTTCAACCCGAAGTTGATGTTGATCCAAGATTCCGATCAGCCCGCCATCTGGTATCACCGCGTGAAGAAAGCCTGGGCGGAGTCGGTGGAAAACGGCACACCCTTCGCCAACCCCATGCAGGAACGTATCCTGCGCTGGCGATCCTGATCGACGCCTCACGCCAGGAAGCGCAGCAATGGCGCCGCGTTTCCTGGTATAAGAGCGACACACGTCTTCACTTATTTCGCGGAAGCGCGCGCGAGCCGCACGGCGTTTGCCGGCTGTGACAAAGCATTGGCAGCCTTTGCGGGCACGTCGCCCGGATAGGCCATGGTGGAAACGAACGAGCCAACCGGCACCGCCGCATCCTCCTCGCTGGCGGCCAAAGCGGGCGCGCTCAGCGCAACGGCCAAAGCACCGGCCAGCAAATAAGAAATCCTGGAATTGTTGCGCATCGAAATTCTCCCTCAAGCGGTAGGCGCGCCGTCCAATACGGCCCGCACACGGAGAAATGGGAGCATATGCTCTTTTTTCAATATCCGGCCGCTCATGCCTGCCTGCATGGCTGCCCAGCGAAGATCGCATTGGCGCGATTCGGCTGACTTTTCAGAAAGATGTGGGCGATTTGGGCCGACCAGGCGTACACAAAAAGGGAACGCTGGCCAGGAAAAGTGTGGGCGGTTTTCCGTGGGCCGCGCGACTATAAAAAAGAGTGTTGCGGCAGACCGCGGGACCATCTAGACGGTCCCCTTAACCTACAATCTGGCCGGTCCTGAACGCCCTCAAAAGCGGAGGTCCGTCCACGCGCGCCTGAAGAGACGAGATGCCCAAACGCACCGATATCCATACCGTCCTGATCATCGGCGCGGGACCTATCGTGATCGGCCAGGCCTGCGAGTTCGATTACTCCGGCGCCCAGGCGTGCAAGGCCTTGCGCGAGGAAGGCTACCGGGTGGTGCTGGTCAATTCGAACCCCGCCACCATCATGACCGACCCCGGCCTGGCGGACGCCACCTATATCGAACCCATCACGCCGGAATTCGTGGAAAAGATCATCGCCCGCGAGCGGCCCAATGTGCCGGCCGGCAAGGTCTTCGCGCTGCTGCCTACCATGGGCGGGCAGACCGCGCTCAACACCGCGCTCAGTCTGCGCAAGATCGGCGCGCTTGAGCGCCACACTGTGGAACTAATCGGCGCCACCGCCGACGCCATCGACAAGGCCGAAGACCGCGAGCGTTTCAAGCAGGCGATGATCGCCATCGGCCTGGAAGTGCCCAAGGGCATCACGCTCAAGGGCCAGCTGCGCCA
>DATKPL010000165.1:0-6618 GCA_035524155.1 Rhizomicrobium sp. | reverse complement strand
TTCCAGGCTTTCTCGGTTTCTTCCAGCGCGATATCGGCATCGATCACCGGCGGCACGCGAAGCTGCGAGGGACTGTAGCTCATCACAAAAGGGATGCGGTCGCCTTGGCGGACCTTGAATTCCGCCACCGAGCGCATGTCTTCTCCATGAAGCGCAGCGGACGTGCGGATGCAGAGAAGATGCGGGCCGGCGACCGCAGTGACCGTCTTGGAGTCCAACCGGCTTACCCAAGGAATGGTGACGCCATAGTCGAAACGGATGACCAGGTCGGCCTCCATCTCCACATGTCCCGAAACGCCCTCCACGATCCGCACCAGGGAGCGGTCTTCGATGCCGAGCGGCATGAAATCGATGAGCCGGACCGAACCCGTGCGGGTGATGAACAACGTCTCAAGGATCAGGCTGTCGCCGCGATAGCGCCGGGTTACCTGTGGCGGCGCGCTCCTTTTTCCGTTTTTCTTGGGCGCGATCAGCCAGCGGCCATGCTCAGGCTTGCCCAGGAGCGCCGCGAAACACGCATCCGCGTCGAAACGCGGCATGCACAGCCAATCGATCGAGCCGTCGCGTCCCACCAAAGCCGCCGTGTGGCAATCGCCGATGACCGCATAATCCTCGATGCGCATGACCTAAAGACCTGCCGCGGCGCGGTCGGCCAGCCAGATCACCTCTCCTTGCGGGTGAAGCCGTCCCGCGGGAAGCGCGGTGTCGCCAGCGCGCGCCCGCGCCATCACGTCGCGCTTGGCCGCGCCCGAAACCAGAAACAGAATGAGCCGGCTCGCCTCCAGCGCGGGATAGGTGAGTGTGAGACGGACTTCGTCACGGCCATGCGGCACCGCCGCCACCCAATCGGTGCGATTCTCCAGCACAGGCTGACCGGGAATCAGCGAGGCGGTGTGACCGTCTTCGCCCAGACCCAAAAGCTGCAGGTCAAAAAGCGGCCGCCCGGCGACAAGCGTACTTGTGCCATATTGCTGACGCAGCATCTCTTCATAGGCGCGCGCCGCATCGCCGGGCCTGCCGTCGGTCGGCATGGCAAAAACTCCGCGCGGCTGGACGTGTTTCAACAACGTCTC
The DNA here is from genome assembly GCA_035524155.1 of Rhizomicrobium sp. Classification (GTDB taxonomy): domain Bacteria; phylum Pseudomonadota; class Alphaproteobacteria; order Micropepsales; family Micropepsaceae; genus Rhizomicrobium. The sequence continues at coordinate 5,545 of DATKPL010000165.1, read as the reverse complement.
GCGGATCATGTGGTAGTTGCTGTCGGGGTGATCGGGCGGGACGAACCGTTCGTCGCCCATATAGATCTCCACCCGATCCCAGGGGACCCTGTGCAGCTGCGCCAGATGCCGGTAACAGCCGCGCGGCGTATTGCCGCCCGACAGCGCCAGCCGATAGGGCTCCTTGGCCCCCCGGACATGGTCCGCGATCAATTCGGCCGCCTGGACCGAAAGAGTTTCCAGGTCATTGACGACCTCAATGCGCCCGGCAATGCTCATTTCACCGCCCGCCAGGAACGGCCATCGCGCGCCAGAAGATCATTGGCGGCGGATGGACCCTCGCTGCCCGCGCTGTAATTTGGGAAATGACGGGGCGTCGAATCCGCCCAGCCGCGCAGGACCGGCTCGACCACGCTCCAGGCCGCTTCCACCTGATCGGCGCGCTGAAACAGGGTGGGGTCGCCGATCAGACAATCGTAGATCAGGGTTTCGTAACCCACCGCGGGCGCCTGCTTGAACCAGTCCTTGTATTTGAAATCCATCGCCACACTTTCCAGCATCATGGCGGGACCGGGCCGCTTGGCATTGAAGCGCAGTCGGATGCTTTCATCCGGCTGGATGCGCAGGATCAGCCAGTCGGCATCCAATTCGTCCATCGGCGTGTCGCGGAAGAGCGCATAAGGGGCGCGCTTGAAGCGGATGGCGATCTCGGTCGAACGGGTGGCAAGACGCTTTCCCGTGCGCAAGTAGAACGGCACGCCCGCCCAGCGCCAATTGTCGATCATCAGCCTCAGCGCCACATAGGTCTCGACAGTGGAATCGGGCGCAACGTTGGGCTCTTCGCGATAGGCCGGCACGGTCTGCCCGCCCACCACGCCGGAATCATATTGACCGCGCACGGCGTCGGCCAAAGTCAGGGGGTGCACGGCGCGGAACATTTCCGCCTTCTTGGCCCGGATGTCCTCGGCGTCGAACGAAACCGGCGGCTCCATCGCCGTCATGGCGACGAGCTGAAACAGGTGGTTGGGCACCATGTCGCGCAGGGCGCCCGTCTTCTCGTAGAAATTGCCGCGCCCTTCCATGCCGATCGATTCCGCCACCGTGATCTGCACATGGTCGATGCGGTCGCGATTCCAGATCGGTTCGAACAATCCATTGGCGAAGCGCAGCGCCATGATGTTCTGAACCGTTTCCTTCCCAAGAAAATGATCGATGCGGTAGATCTGGTCTTCCTTGAGATATTTGAGCAGACAGGCATTCAGCGCCTTGGCCGATTCCAGATCGTGGCCGAACGGCTTTTCCACGATCAGGCGGCGGAAATGGCCCTCATCCTGCTTGACGAGGCCTGCCTCGCCCAGCTTGCCGGCGATGACGCTGAAGAAGCGGTCCGCGACCGCCATGTAGAAAAGGACATTGCCGCCCAGATCCTTCTTCTTGTCGATCTCCGCCAGACATTGAGCCAGTTGCTTATAGGTATCGTCCTTCTCGAAATCGCCTTTGAGGAAGACCATGTCCTCGGCGATCGGTTTCCACAGCTTGTCCTCGACACTGCCCGTCGAACCTTCGCCGCCCTTCTTGAGCGATTGTTCCAGGAAGTCGTGCAGGTTCTGGCGCCATTGATCGGAAGTCTTGTCGTTGTGATCCACGCCGATCAGCGCCAAACGCTCGGGCAGCCGCCCGGCGCGGTTGAGATTATAGAGGGCGGGAATGATCAGTCTTTTGGTGAGATCGCCATTGGCGCCAAAGATCACGATCGCGCAATTGGGCGGCGGCGATTTATGGTTTGTGTTCATCTGTCTCCGTCTTTGGCTTTACGGGCGGGCGTGATGCTTTCGACATGGCCGCCGAATTCATTGCGCATGGCGGAAAGCAGCTTTTCGCCGAAGCTGTGTTCGAGACGCGAGCGGAAGCGCGCATATAGGGCCGTTGTAATCACGGGCGCCGCCACCGCTTCGTCGATCGCCGCTTCGACAGTCCAGCGCCCCTCGCCGCTGTCGGCCACATCGCCTTCGAATTGATCGAGGTCGGGCGACTTGGCCAGCGCGATGGCGGTGAGATCAAGCAGCCACGAGGCGATCACACTGCCCCTCCGCCAAACTTCGGCAATATCGGCGGTATCGAGAGTATAGCGCTCGTCTTCGGGCAGTTCCTTGCCGGCGCGGCCGCGCAGAATGTCGAACCCCTCGGCATAGGCCTGCATCAGGCCATATTCGATGCCGTTATGGACCATCTTGACGAAATGGCCGGCCCCCACCGGGCCGCAATGCATATAACCCTGAAGCACGCGTGGATCGCGGCCTTCGCGTCCCGGTGTCTTGTCGATATCACCTTGGCCGGGCGCCAGCGCGGCGAAGATGGGGTCGAGCCGCTCGACCACATCCTTGCCGCCGCCGATCATCATGCAGTAGCCGCGATCGAGCCCCCAGACGCCGCCCGAAGTGCCGCAATCGACATAGGCGACGTTCTTCGCCTTGAGCGCCTTGGCGCGACGGATGTCGTCCTTGTAGAAGCTGTTGCCGCCGTCGATCACCACATCGCCGGACTGCAGCAGATCGCCCAGCGCCATCACCGTGTCGTCGGTGATCTTGCCGGCCGGCAACATCACCCAGACTGCGCGGGGCGGTGAAAGCTTCTCCACCAGCTCTTTGAGCGAGGAAACCCCCGTGGCGCCTTCCAGTGCCTTGACCGCTTTGGCATCGCGGTCATAAGCCACGACCTTATGGTTTTTTTTCATCAGACGGCGGCCGATATTGGCGCCCATTCGGCCAAGGCCGACAATCCCTATCTGCATGAAAAACTCCTCAGGCCCGCCCGACAACGTGGCCCCTAAAATCGGTTCGCAATATTGCAGCATTATGCACGGCCACGCGTTGAAAAGAACGCCGCGGCAAGCCCCTGCGTTCCCGGCAAGAAACCGGGTTTTCGCCCAGAACTATGGAGTCTTGGGCAGATATTTCACCACCCGCTTCTGGCGCACCTGGGCGCTGTAAACCACCCCGTCCCGGGCCCAGATGCCTTCGCCGCCACTGGTGGAATGACGGTCGGCTTCGGCGTCGATGTCGGGGATAAAGGCGCGCACGACGCCGTCCTTGACGCTGCCGATGCGGATGCCGCGCGCCCAGCCGGGATGAAAACCGTATTCGACCGGATTGCGGGATTCCGAATCGGTGGAATAGAGAATGTCGTTGTCGTCGATATAGATGCCGCTGGGTCTGCCGAACTGGCTCCAGATGTCGAGCAATTGACCTGCCTGGCTGAAAATCTGGATACGGTTGTTGTAGCGGTCGGCCACATAGAGCCGGCCCTCCTTGTCCATTGCCAGCGCATGGGGCACTTCCACACGCCCCAGGCCGATGCCGTGACCGCCCCATTCCTTCACGAATTTGCCGTTCTTGTCGTAATGCATGATGCGGGCATTGCCTTCGTCCGGCGTGTGGCCATCGGTCACGAAGATATCGCCGGAGGGCGCGACCAGAACCGCATTGGGTTCGTTGAAGGTGTATTCGCCGTCACCCGCCACTCCCGGCGTGCCCAAAGTGCGCAACACTTTGCCGTCCTGATCGAATTCCAGAATATCGTCACCGATGCCGCCGCCGACATGGCCGTCGGTGAGCCAGATGTGATCGTCCTTGTCGATGAAGAGGCCGTGCGGGAAAAGCAGCTTTCCGGCGCCGAACGATTTGATGAAATTGCCGCTCGCGTCAAATTCCATGATCGGATCGAGTTTCGATCCCTTGCAGTCATTGGCGCCGCAACGGTCCGCCACCCAGATATGCCCTGCGCGATCCAGCGCCACCGCCGAGGTCGAACCCATCACGCGACCGGGCGGAAGCTTCAGGAAATTGTCCTTTTCGGCATAGGGATCGGGATAGGCGTTGGGATCGGCATCGGGGTGGTCCAACGACTGGGCGAATAAAGGGGCCGCCGCCAGCATCCACGCGGCAAATGCGCCAAGGAGGACACGCTGGAAAAAGGCAGGACGCATATGATCTTCCGGAATTGGGCGGCGCGGGACCCTAGCCGAGCCGAGGTTCCCCTGGCGAGAGGCCGGGCCCGCCGTCGATGACGCAGCACCGCCTTTCCCGCGGCTGAAACCGCCACACTTTTGTAATAGATAGCATGACCTCTATAACGGTGCGGAAAGAGGAGCGCCTTGGCCAAGCGACCGCAGCTGCTGCACGACGCCTATCTGGGCGCGATCCTGATCAAGGGATTCGACGGCGCCGTCGAAACCCTTGCCGGGCTTGTCATTGCCCTGACAGGTCCCGAGCGGATCTACGAATGGGTTTTCCGGCTCACCGCGCCGGAATTGGGCGGGGGCCAGCATCATCCCGCGCTGCATGCCATCCGCAGCGGAGCCGCCAAGCTCGCCAGCGGCCCGCATCATTTCGTGATCCTCTATCTCCTGGTGCATGGCCTGCTCAAGCTGGGCATTGCGCTGGCGCTGCTCAAAGGCACCGCGCGCTGGGTCTTTCCCGTGACGTCGCTGATCCTGACCGGCTTCATCGCTTATATGAGCTGGCGCCTCTCGTTGCGCTGGTCGGACTGGCTCCTGGGCGCCGCCTTGTTCGACCTTTTCACGTTGGGGTTGGTGCTCAACGAATGGCGGGCGCATGACGAGCGGAATGCCCGTTCCACCCAGGCGGCGAAGAGCATCGCCTCGCGCGCCAAGACGTAGGAATTTCAAAGTTAACATTCGGTAGCATACCGGCTATATGCGCGGTACGGTGCGTATTAAATCAATCATCACTCTTTCTACCTAGACTCCAACGATACGGGAGCGTTGGGGGCGGATGAAGAAGTTTCAGTCGATCGGCGTGTTGCTGTCGGCCATCACTTTGCTGCTGGTCGTCCTCCTGGTTTCTGTCTTCACCTACAGTGCCGGACAGGCCTATGCCAGGCGCGAAGCCGCCGCCCGTCTGCTCAAGACCGTGGACGTGATGCGCGACGTCTATGTCGCCGAGGACGAGCTTCGCTCGCTGCAGGGCGCGATGAACACCGCGCTCACGCTGCCGACCCCCCGTCCTCAGGTGAACGAGATGATAGCCCGCATCCATGCCCGCGCGGACAGAGCGCTTGTGGCCACCCGGGCCAGCTCGGAATTGGAGTTCGGGGGACAGCCCATTCCAAACGGCCCGCGGATCCGCGAAGTTCTCTCCATTTACGAGCAAGCCTATCAAGAGGCGTTCCGCGCGCTTTCGCTTCCCCGCGAACAACGGCCGCAAGGGATAGGTCAGGCCTGGTCTCAAGCCGTGAACCAGGCCGCGCTGGCGATCAATCTGCGCACACGCGAACGCTCGATGTATATCGCCGATTCCGATGCGTTCAATAACGAGATGACCAAGATCATCCGCATCGTATGGGGCATGCGCAACATCGCCGGTCACGATCGCCGGGAAATCGCCAATGCCATCGTGCTCAACAGCCGCATCTCCTCCCAGGAATTGCAGGATTTCGCCGAACAGGAAGGCAATATCGATTCACCCTGGGCCGTGATCGAGAATGACGAGGCGAGCCTCCCCACCTTCCCGGTGCAATTGAAGCCCGCGGTAACCGCTTTCAACAC
>DATKPL010000164.1:0-4943 GCA_035524155.1 Rhizomicrobium sp. | reverse complement strand
GACCGGCATGGTCTTGCCGGCCTTGCGCCATTTCTCCAGCACGCGCACGCCGTCCAGCTTGGGCAGGCCCAGATCCAGCACCACGGCGTCGTAAGGCTCCGTATCGCCCAGGAAATGACCTTCCTCGCCATCCTCGGCACTGTCCACCACATAGCCCGCATCGGTGAGCGCCTTTTTCAGGAGGCGCTGCAGGTCCTTGTCATCTTCCACCAGAAGAATACGCATGCCCTATCCTAGCGCCCGCGGCGCCAGCCTCCACCACCGCGGCCGAAACCGCCGCCATAGCCGCCGCGCTCGCGGCCGCCACCTTCAAAGCGCGGGCGCGGCATCGGTTCCATTCCACGTGGCGGCATCGGCATCGGCCCCATGGCGCGCGGCGGCATCGGATAGGACGGCGCCGGGGCATAATTGCGGCGCGCACCCGGCGCATCGAAATTATCGCGGCCGGGCGAGGCGCCCAGCACCTGGCCGGTGCGTGCATCGGTATCGAGCCACTCGATGCGCCCGTCGGGAGTCATCCATTTGAGATGATAGTGCGGCGAGCCGTCAGGGCCGGGCACGGGACCGTCCGCGTCATAGAATTGCCCGGGCACGGAGCGGCGCACTTCGGGCAGGAGACGGTCCAGCGGTTGCACGCCGGGCGCACGCGGCATCTGAGCCATGGCCGGGGTGGAAAGCCCGGCGGCCAGAACTGCCAGCAACAGGATAAAGGCCGGGCGCATCGCCGTTTTTTAGCCTTTTTCGAATGAACCACACATGAACGGAAGAGCCAGAAAAGGTTCAGGGGGCTGCCCCTAGATTTTCCGGCATGGACGGGATCACTCCGGTCCAAGAACAGAGGAGAAGGCGATGTATAGCAGAACGATTCTGCTGGCGGCAGCATCTCTTGCAGTGGCCGGGACAACCGGCGCCGCGAACGCAGCGCCAATGCGCATGCCTCAGCCGGTTGTGGCGCGCGAGCTGGTGTCGGCGAAATTACATCTCCATCATTATCGCCTGCTCTCCGATCCCCATTTCGTGCGCGGCCATTATGTGGCGCGCAGCATCGCCCCGTCGGGCCGCGTCGTTCTCATGGAAATCAATCCCGAGGATGGAGCGCCGATGGGCGAAATCCTCATCTGAGCTTGGGCATAGGATCCGTGGCATGCCCCTCCCCATAGGATCCTAGGCTGTCAAGGAAAAGCCCGCGTTTCTCCCGAGACGCGGGCTTTTCGTTATTTCTTTTGTTTCCCCCTCCGGCCTTCGCATCGCTAGCGCTGCTACGGCCACCTCCCCCGTCAGCGCGCTGACGCGCGCACGGGGGAGGGAGGTCACGACCAAGGTTCAAGAAAGACTGGCTCGTCTTGAAACCGCCTCAAATCTCGGTGCTTTATATGTTCATGCCCGACAATTGGACTTTGCTGCAGGAAAGGATTGCGGAAATCCTGAAGCGCGCAGAGCCGTGGGGGCCAACCTTCACCAAGATTCTCACGGCGTTGGTTGTGCCGGCGTCGCTGCTCTATCTGCTGCCCACATTCCTGGGCCTGTTCGCGCCACCGCTCAATCCTTCGACCGATCTCTATGCCGTGAACCGCCCCATCGCTTTCACGTTCCTCGATGCTGCCGGCGAGGATGTGGGCCATCGCGGCGCGGTGGTAGGTGAGCGGCTCAAGCTGGAAGACATGCCGAAATATCTCCCGGCCGCTTTCATCGCCATGGAAGACCGGCGCTTCTATTCGCACAATGGCATCGATCCGCGCGGGCTTTTGCGCGCGCTGTTTCTGGATTTGCGCGCCGGTCATTGGGTGGCGGGCGGCTCGACCATTTCCCAGCAGACCGCCAAGATCGTCTATACCGGACAGGAGCGCACGGTCTCGCGCAAACTCACCGAATTGATGGACGCGGCGGGGCTGGAAAAATCGCTGAGCAAAAAGCAGATCCTCGAACTCTATCTCAACCGCATCTATCTGGGTTCGGCCGCCTACGGGGTGGACGCCGCCGCCCATGTGTACTTCGGCATCTCGGCGCGCAGCCTCACCTTGCCGCAGGCCGCAATGCTGGCGACGTTGACGCGCGCGCCGTCCGTGTTCTCGCCCCGGCGCGACCTGCTGGCTGCGCAGCAGCGCGCCAGCCTGGTGCTGGATGCCATGGTGGAGACGGGCGCCATCACCGAAGAACAGGCCGCGGATGCCCGCGCCCATCCCGCCACCGTGATCGATCGCACCGTGGCGGATGCGCGCAATTACTTTCTCGATCTGGCCGCCGACCAGGCCAAGGCGCTGGCGCAGGGCCCGCCGAACCAGGATCTCATCGTCCACACCACGCTCGAGCCCAAGGCGCAGGAAGGCGCGCGCATGGCGGTGGCGCGGGTGATCGGCAAATACGGCAAGCGCGACCGCGCCCATGAAGCCGCTCTGGTGATGATGAAACCGGATGGCGCGGTGGCGGCGCTCCTGGGCGGGGTGGATTACCAGGGCTCGGTGTTCGACCGAGCCACCCAGGCGCGCCGCCAGCCCGGGTCCGCCTTCAAGCCATTCGTTTATCTTACCGCGCTGGAGCAAGGCATCTCGCCCTGGGACACGCGCGACGATGAGCCGGTGGACATCAACGGCTACAAGCCGCAGAATTTCGGCGACCGCTCTTATGGCACGCTCACTTTGGCCGACGCGCTTGCCCATTCGGTCAACACCATCACCGTCAATCTGGGTCAGCAGGTGGGCATCAAGAATGTCATCGCCACGGCCAAGCGCGTGGGCATCGACTCGCCGCTGGAAGACAATGCCTCGCTGGCGCTGGGCACCAGTGAAGTGACGCCCCTGGAATTGACCGGCGCCTATGCCGCCTTCGCCAATGGCGGCTATCGCGTCTATCCCTATCTCGTCACCGAAGTGGACAATGCGGGCGGCAAGGTGCTTTACCGCCGAACCCCGCCCGACCCGCAGCGCATCATTGCTTCGTCCGTGAACCGCGACCTGGTGGCGATGCTGTGGAACGTGATCGTGGCCGGCACAGGCACCAGCGCCTCGCTCAGCCCGCGCGAAGCCGCGGGCAAGACCGGCACCACCCAGAATTCCCAGGACGCCTGGTTCGTGGGCTTCACCACCGATTATGTGACGGGGGTGTGGGTGGGCAATGACGATAACTCCCCCACCCGCGGCGTCACCGGCGGCACCTTGCCTGCGCAAATCTGGAAAAGCGCCATGCTGACGGCGGAAAAAGGCATGCCGATGAAGCCGCTCGACCGCTCGCCGCCACAACCCGCCAACGAGCCCGGCCTGCTTTCCGGCCTGTTCTCATCCGGCCCCGGTTCGGAATCGGCGCGAGGCGATGACGAGTCCGCTGCCGCCCTGGCGCCGGAAGATCGTCCGTCCGAACCGCCGCCTGAGCGCCGGGCACATGGCGGCGGCATTCTGGGTTGGCTGTTTGGCGATGATGACGATCGCCCTCCGCCACCGCCGCCACCGCCGCCCTACCCGCCCGCGCCCTACCCGCCGCCTTACGATCGCTGATTTCCTTTCACCCCCACCGGCCTTCGCACCTGATCGGCGCTACGTTCGCACGCTGCCGTTGCTCACCCTCCCTCACCAGCATGCTTTGCATGCGCAGGGGAGGGACGACAGAGTTTATCATCATGCTATAAGCGCATGATGCGCTTTCTCTTCGCTCTCTTTTTCTGCCTTTTAATTTCGCCGGCGCTGGCCGCGCCCACCCACATCACGTTCGTCACCGACTGGAAGGCCCAGGCCGAGCATGGCGGCTTCTATGAAGCCGTCGCCGAAGGGCTTTATGCCAAGCGGGGGTTGGACGTCACCATCCGCGAAGGCGGCCCGCAAGTGAATGTGCCGCAATTGCTGGCGGGCGGCGCGGCGGATTTCGGCATCGGCTCCAACAGCTTCATCGTCATGAATCTGGTGAAGGAGAATGTGCCCATCCGCGCGGTGATGGCGATCTTCCAGAAAGACCCGCAAGTCCTGATCAGCCATCCCCGCCGCGACCTCACCTCGCTGGCGGAAATGCGCGGCCATCCCATCCTGATCGCCGACGCCTCCATGACCAGCTTCTGGCCCTGGCTGAAAGCGCGCTGGCATTTCTCGGACAGCCAGATCCGCAAATACACCTTCAATCTGGCGCCCTTTCTGGTCGATCCCAATGCGATCCAGGAAGGCTATCTCACCAGCGAACCTTTCACCGTCGAGCAACAGGGTCATTTCGCGCCCAAGATTTTCCTGCTCGCCGATTACGGCTATCCCGGTTACGCCAACATGGTGCTGGTGCCGCAGAAATGGATCGACACCAATCCCAAGGCGGTGCAGGCCTTTTACGACGCCACCCGCGATGGCTGGTTCGATTATCTGAACGGCAATCCTGCGCCGGCCAATGCGCTGATCAAACGCGACAATCCCGACATGACCGACGCGATCATCGCCCAGGCGATCGACAAGATGAAAAAATACGGCCTGGTATCGAGTGGCGATGCGCCCGCCTTCGGTGTGGGCGGCATGACCGAGCTGCGCTGGCGTATTTTCTACCAGACCATGCAGAGCGAAGGCCTTTATCCCAAAGGGCTGGATTACACCAAGGCCTATGATCTGCGTTTCATGCGCGGCGCATTGCAGAATTTCAAATGACGCTTCTGACGCTGGATGCCGTGGGCAAACGCTTCGCCAATGGCGTGGACGCCTTGTCCGGCTTGAGCTTCCAGGTGCGTGAAGGCGAATTCGTTTCTCTCTTGGGACCCAGCGGCTGCGGCAAATCCACCGCGCTGCGCCTGATCGCGGGCCTGATCGCGCCCGATCACGGCGCCATACGCTGGCGCGGCGCACGCCCGGAATTGGGTTTCGTCTTCCAGGAGCCCACCCTGATGCCCTGGGCCGGTGCCTTGGCCAACGCGCGCTTGGCGCTCGATCTCAAGCGCATGTCGCGAGCGGAAAGCGAAAATCGCGCAGCGCGCGCGCTCGCGCGGC
>DATKPL010000163.1:0-2657 GCA_035524155.1 Rhizomicrobium sp. | reverse complement strand
CTGCACCTCGATATGGCGAGGCGCTTCGACATATTTCTCCAACAGCACATGATCGTCGCCGAACGCGGTGCGCGCTTCACGCTTGCAGGATTCCAGTGCGGCGGCGAATTCGTCTGCTGTGTCCACCCGCCGCATGCCTTTGCCGCCGCCGCCTGCCACTGCCTTGATCAGAACGGGATAGCCGATCTTTGCCGCCTCACGCGCGAGGCGTTCAGGAGACTGGTCTGCGCCCAGATAACCTGGTGTCACCGGCACGCCGGCTTTCTGCATGATCTCCTTAGCGCGATCTTTCAGCCCCATGGCGCGAATGGCGGCGGCTGGCGCACCGACCCAAATCAAGCCCGCTTTCTCCACGGCTTCGGCGAATTCCGCATTCTCGGAAAGAAAGCCGTAACCGGGGTGGATCGCCTTTGCGCCCGCTTCTCGCGCCGCCGCCAATATCTTGGCGCCATCGAGATAGCTTTCCTTTGGCGCAGGCGGACCGATGCGGATCGCTTGATCGGCTTCGCGCACGAACAAGGCCTCAGCATCGGCATCGGAATAGACCGCGATGGTGCGGATGCCCAGCCGCCGGGCGGTGCGGATGATGCGGCGGGCGATCTCTCCGCGATTGGCGATCAGGAGGCTTTCGATCATGGCGCTACATGCGGAACAGGCCGAAGCGTGCCGCATCCGGAATCGGCGCGTTCAATGTGGTCATCAAGGCAAGACCCAATATGTCACGTGTCTGGGCGGGATCGATAACGCCATCGTCCCACAGCCGCGCCGTGGCGTAATAAGGATCGCCCTCCTCCTCGTATTTCTGGCGAATGGGTTGCTTGAATTTCTCCGCCTCTTCCGGCGTCCATTTCTCGGCGTCGCGATGCACGGTCGCCAATACCGAAGCCGCCTGTTCACCCCCCATCACGCTGATGCGGCTGTTGGGCCAGGAAAAAAGAAACCGGGGAGAATATCCGCGCCCGCACATGGCGTAATTGCCCGCGCCGAAACTGCCGCCGATCAGCACCGTGATCTTGGGCACGCTGGCGGTTGCGACCGCCGTCACTAGCTTGGCGCCGTCCTTGGCGATGCCGCCCGCCTCGTATTTGCCGCCCACCATGAAGCCCGAGACATTCTGCAGGAACAGCAAAGGCGTGCGCCGCTGGCAGGCCAGCTCGATGAAATGCGCGCCCTTGAGCGCGCTCTCCGAGAACAACACGCCATTGTTGGCCAGGATCGCCACCGGCACGCCCCAGATATGGGCAAAGCCGCACACCAGGCTTGTGCCGTAAAGCGACTTGAATTCATGGAATTCCGAGCCGTCGACGATGCGCGCGATCACCTCATGTACGTCATAAGGCGCACGCACGTCTCGCGGGATCAGGCCATAAAGTTCTTGGGCGTCGAATTTGGGCGGACGCGGCGGCTTGAGCGCGATATCGGCCCTGTGCGCGGGATCGAGCGTGCCGACGATCTGGCGCAGCAGCAGCAACGCCTGTTCGTCATTGGCGGCGACATGGTCCACCACACCGGATTTGCGGCCATGAGTTTGGGCCCCGCCCAGTTCTTCCGCCGAAATCACTTCGCCGGTGGCCGCCTTCACCAGCGGCGGCCCGGCCAGGAAGATGGTCCCCTGTCCTTCGACGATGATGGACTCGTCCGCCATTGCCGGGACATAGGCGCCGCCCGCCGTGCAGCTTCCCATCACGCAGGCGAGTTGAGCGATGCCGTCCGCCGACATCTGCGCCTGGTTGAAAAAAATGCGGCCGAAATGATCGCGATCGGGAAAGACTTCCGCCTGATGGGGCAGATTGGCGCCGCCGCTGTCCACCAGATAGAGGCAAGGCAAGCGGTTCTGCTGGGCGATTTCCTGGGCGCGAAGATGCTTCTTCACCGTCAGAGGAAAATACGCGCCCCCCTTCACCGTCGCGTCATTGGCCACGATCATCACTTCGCGGCTCATCACACGGCCGACGCCGGTGATCAGGCCCGCGCCGGGTGCTTCGTCATGATAAAGCCCGTTGGCCGCCAGCGGCGAGGTTTCCAGAAAAGGCGAACCCGGATCGAGCAATCTGTTGATACGATCGCGCGGCAACAATTTGCCCCTCGACGCGTGCCTTTCACGCGCACCTGCCGAACCACCCAACGCCGCTGCCGCGATCTTGCTCCGCAAACTTTCCACCAGCGTGCGATTGATCGCATCGTTGGCGCGAAACGCTTCGCTATTGGTGTCAAGCAGGGAGGAAAGCTGGGTCATAGCCCAATCAACTCCCGGCCGATCAGGAAGCGGCGGATTTCGTTGGTGCCCGCGCCGATATCGTAGAGCTTGGCGTCGCGCAGGAAACGCTCAACCGGCCAATCCTTGGTATAGCCCGCCCCGCCCAGTGCCTGGATCGCCTCCAGCGAGGTTTTCACGGCATTTTCCGACGCCAGCAGGATCGCGCCCGCCGCATCAAAGCGCGTGGTTTTGCCGGCATCGCAAGCTCGCGCGACGGAATAAACGTATGCCCGCGCGGAATTCAGCGCCACATACATGTCAGCCACCTTGGCCTGGATCAGCTGGAAGTTGCCGATCGGCTGGCCAAATTGTTTGCGCTCGCGCACATAGGGCAAGACCACATCGAGACAGGCTTGCATGATGCCCAGCGGGCCCGCCGACAGCACCACGCGTTCATAAT
>DATKPL010000162.1:0-5531 GCA_035524155.1 Rhizomicrobium sp. | reverse complement strand
CTCAGGTCATTGGTTGTACGCCTGAGCAGGCATGACGAAACACCGAATGGCGAGTCAGATTGCATATATAGTAAAGTTGCATGGATACAGACAGGGTGGGACGCTAAAGCCCAGCCACCCGCATGGTCGGGTACTTGTCGCGGATATAGGCGTCGAAATAACGGCCCTTGGACTCCGCGTCCATCAGTCCCTGCCAGTCGCGGCGCGGCACCGCGTGATAGCGATAGACATGGCCGGTGACGAATTCGATCTCCAGCACCGCGTGGCTCTCGTCATAGCCGGCCGACAGCATCATCGAGGACACCACCGGGCGGCGCGCGATCTTGGGCAGGATGGGCGGCGCGGGCTTGCGCGTTCTTGGAAGAGGGTTCATGGCCATGAAACGCGCGCCTCGCGCCGAACGCCCGATAGTTAATCCGAATTTTTCCGCCCGCGCGAGATAGCGCTAACGCCGCCGCCCGCGCCGGTTGCGCGGGAAATCCGGGAGATTGCTTGGGCTTTTCCGGTGCAGAAAAGAGACAGTCGGCGGGCGGAAACCATCCGGCGCGGTCTCCACTTCCGGTTGCCGCCGGCCGGATTGCCTTCGCGTCATCTTGCGCGTATTGTCGCGGCCACTGGAGTTAGACCCGTCACAGACGAAGCGCACCTGTAGAAGAATCCTGCCGCCGCGTGCGCGCCTGGACGAGACAGTCACTTCCTTCGCCTTGGACCGACCAACCTCCACCCGCTCCGGCATTCCGCCGGGACGGAAATTTTTGCAGGACCTACTTTAATGACTATCGGAACCGTGAAGTTCTTCAATACCTCGAAAGGCTTTGGCTTTATCGCCCCGGAAGGCGGCGGCAAGGACGTGTTCGTGCACGCCACTGCGGTGGAAGCCGCCGGCATGCGCTCCTTGACCGAAGGCCAGAAGGTCTCGTTCGACATCGTCCCCGACGCGCGTGGCGCCAAGGCGGCGAACCTCAAGTCCGCCTAATCGCGGCCTGAGACAAGGTCAGGGCCGGGACGCAACCGCGTTCCGGCCCTTTTCTTTTGCGCTGTTGTCACCATGGCCGGGCTTGACCCGGCCATCCAGAATTTCTCGCGCTGGATGGGCGGGTCCGTTCCCTTGCCGCGCGACGCGCGGCGGGGTCCGCCATGGAGGAGTGAGGTTTAATTGGCCGAGGCCGCGCGGTTGGCGCGCGGCATGGTGATGGTCACCGTCTTCTGGCCCGAACCGCTGGTCGAGAAGCTGGCATTGCCGGTGCGCGAACCCACGGAGGCCGCGACACTGTACTGGCCGGCCGGCAGTTTCATCAGCACCCAGGGCGCGTCGCAGTCGGTTTCCACCACGGACTTGCCGCCTTGCGTCACCGAAATGTGTTCCTGGGCCAGATCCTCGCCGCTGGGATTGGCGAAGACCAGCTTGACCGGATAGGCATCCCACGCCGGATTGTCCTTGGCCGAGCCGACCCCGGTGCAGACGGTTTCGACGCCGCCGATATTGGTGGGCTGGTCCTGGACCGCGAAGGCGCTCTGGGTCAGCGCGGGCAGCGCCAGCGCCGTGCCGGCGGCCACCGAAATCGCTATGGCGATGCTGGAAATACGCATGGGAATTCTTCTCCTGTCGCCCTTCGGCCGTGTTCACCTGCTTCAACCCGTTTGGCCCGTGTCAGGTTCCCTTTTGGCCCATCGAGGAGACCGGATAGACTGGTTCCCATGCGCGGATTTCCCCTGCTTCTGGGCCTTTTAACCTTGGCCGCCCCGGACTTGTTGAGGACTGCGCCCGCCTGGGCGCGGCCCCATGCCGTGGCGCATCTGAAAGACCTGGACGGCAAGCCGGTGGGCATCGCCACCTTCTCGGCCGTGGACCGGGGCGTGCTGATCGAGTTCGACCTGACAGGCCTGCCGCCCGGGCCGCATGGCATCCACCTGCACGGCTCGGGCAATTGCGACCCCAAGACCGGCTTCACCAGCGCGGGCCCGATCCTTCAGGTGGGGCCGCTGGTGCGCAAGCACGGCTATCTGGCCGAGGGCGGGCCGGAGGCGGGCGACCTGCCCAACCAGTTCGCCGGCGCCGACGGCAGGCTGCATGCCTCGGTGATCGCCAGCGGCTTCGCCTTGGGCAACGGCAAGCGCTCCATCTTCGACCGCGACGGCGTCGCCATCATCGTCGATCAGCGCGGTGACGATTACCGCACCCAGCCCCTGGGCAATGCGGGGGCCCGCATCGCCTGCGGCGTGGTGATCCGCACCGAAGGGCCGCTGCCCCGTCCGCCGATGATCGCAAAGGCGGCGCACTGATGGGTTTGGAACGGCCGATCGCGGAATTGCCGCTGGACGAGATGATCGACGCCACGGCGCTCCGCCATGCCTTGACCGCGCTGGCCAAGACCGCGCCCGAGACCGGCACCCTGCGCAAGGAGGGCCTGAGCCTGATCAAGGCCGCGTTCCAGGCCGGACGCGCGCGCGTTCAGCATGCGGTGGAGCAGGAAGGCCTGCCGGGATTGGCGGCGTCGCGCGCGCTGTCGGCGCTGCAGGATGCCGTGATCCAGGTGATCTACGATTTCGCCGTCAAGCATGTCTATTACGCACAGAACCCCACCACGGCGGAGCGCCTGGCCATCGTCGCCACCGGCGGCTATGGCCGCGGCGAGCTGGCGCCCGGCTCGGACGTCGATCTTCTGTTCGTGCGGCCCTTCAAGCAGACGGCGTGGGGCGAAAGCGTCATCGAGTTCATTCTCTACATGCTGTGGGATTTGGGCCTGAAAGTGGGCCATGCCACCCGCAGCCTGGCGGAATGCGTGCGCCTGGCCAAGCAGGACATCACCATCCGCACCGCGCTGCTGGAAGCGCGCTATCTGTGGGGCGATCATGCGCTCTATGACGATCTGCGCAACGCCTTCTGGAAGGACGTGGCGACCGGCAACGGCCAGGATTTCGTCACCGCCAAACTGGACGAGCGCGATGTGCGCCATGCCCGCCAGGGCGAAAGCCGTTATCTGGTCGAGCCCAACATCAAGGAAGGCAAGGGCGGCTTGCGCGACCTGCAGACGCTCTATTGGATCGGCAAATACCTTTATCACGTCGAGGACGCGTCCGACCTGATCCGGCACAATGTCTTCACCGCCGACGAATACCGCACCTTCCAGAAAGCCGAAGCCTTTCTCTGGAATGTACGGGTGCATCTTCATTACCTGCTGGGGCGGCCCGAGGAGCGGCTGTCGTTCGATGTCCAAACGGGGCTGGCGGCGGCCTTGGGCTATCGCGATGAGGTGAAACCGCGCCGCGCGGTGGAGGCTTTCATGCGCGCCTACTTCCTGGTGGCCAAGGATGTGGGCGACCTCACCCGCATCTTCTGCGCCGCGCTGGAGGAACAAAACCGCAAGCCCCGCCCGTCGCTGGCGCGCATGCTGCCGGGATTTTTGAAAGCGCGCGCGCCGGGCGATGATTTCTATGTCGAGAATGGGCGGCTGACCGCCGAGCCCGCCGCCTTCACCCGCGATCCGGTGAACATCCTGCGCATCTTCCGCCTGGCGGACGAAAAGAATATCGACATCCATCCCCATGCGCTGCGCACCCTGACCCGCTCGCTGGATTTGATCACCGACGCGCTGAGGGCCGATCCCGAGGCCAACCGCATCTTCCTGGAGACGCTCACCTCGCGCCACAATCCGGAATGGGCGCTGCGCATGATGAACGAGGCAGGGGTCTTGGGCCGCTTCGTGCCGGAATTCGGCCATGCGGTGGGGCTGATGCAATTCAACATGTACCATCATTATACGGTGGACGAGCACCTGATCCGCGCGGTGGGAAATGTCGCCTCCATCGAGCGGGGCGAACATCGCGAGGACAATCCGCTCTCCACCGATGTGGTCAAGCGCATCCATTCCCGCGAAGTGCTCTATTGCGCCATCCTGCTGCACGACATCGCCAAGGGCCTGCCCGGCGATCACAGCGATGTGGGCGCCCAGATCGCCCATACGCTGTGCCCACGGCTGGGGCTTTCCCCCGCCGACACGGAGTCGGTGGCGTGGCTGGTCAAGAACCATCTGGTCATGAGCGACACCGCCCAGCGCCGCGACCTCTCCGATCCCAAGACGGTGAAGGATTTCGTCGCCATGGTGCAGACGCCGGAAATGCTGCGGCTTCTGCTGGTGCTCACCGTCGCCGACATTCGCGCGGTAGGGCCGGGCGTGTGGAATGGCTGGAAGGGCCAGTTGCTGCGCGAACTGTATCATGCCGCCGAGCAGATGATGGCGGGCGGCGAGCAGACCCCTGCCCGCGCCGCGCGGGTAGAAGCGGCCAAGCACGCGCTGGAAGACCGGCTGGCCGATGTGCCGGCCGAGGAGCGCGCGCGGCTGCTGTCGCGCCATTATGACGGCTACTGGCTGGCCTTCGACAGCGACGAACATGAGCGCCATGCGCGGTTGATGCTCAAGGCCGACCGTGCGGGCGATGCACTCACCCTGGCGGCCGAACCCAATGCCTTCCGCGGCGTGACCGAGATCATTCTTTACACCCACGACCATCCGGGCCTGTTCTCGCAATTCGCCGGCGGCATCGCCATGGCGGGCGGCACCATCGTGGATGCCAAGGTCACCACAACCTCCGACGGTTTCGCGCTGGACATCTTTTCCGTGCAGGATGCGGATGGTTCGGCGTTCGACGATCCCGACCGCTTGCGGCGGCTCAAAGCTACCATCGAGAAAACCGTCACCGGCGAGATCTGGCCGCGTCGCGCGCTGACGGGCAAGCGCCCGCTCACGACCCGCACCCAGGCCTTCACCATCACGCCGAAGGTTCATTTCGACAATGAGGCATCCCAGATCGCCAGCGTGATCGAGGTTGAGGGACTGGACCGTCCGGGATTTCTCTACGATGTGACCCAGGCCCTGTTCGAGGCGGGACTTTCCATCTCGGCCTCGATGATCGCCACCTATGGCGAGCGCGCGGTCGACGTGTTCTATGTCCGCGACGGTTTCGGCCACAAAATCCGCCATCCCCAGCGCATCGCCGACGTCACCCAGCGGCTGAAAAAGGCCTTGGCCGGAACTCCTTGAGCGGGCATAACCGGGCCAACGGGTCAAAAGGAAAAGCATGACGCATACGCCGCGCGTTCTTTCGGGCATGCAGCCCACCAACACGCTGCATCTGGGCAATTACCTGGGCGCGCTCAAGAACTGGGTGCGCATGCAGGACCAGATGCAATGCCTCTATTGCGTGGTGGACATGCACGCCATCACGGTGGAGTCCGGTTATGGCAAACCGGACGAGTTGGTGCGTTCGACCCGCGAAGTCGCTGCCGCCTATATCGCCGCCGGCATCGATCCCACCCGCTCGCCTGTCTTCAACCAGGGCCAGGTGCCGGAGCATGCCGAACTGGCCTGGATCTTCAATTGCGTGGCGCGGCTGGGCTGGCTGGACCGCATGACCCAGTTCAAGGAGAAGTCGGGCAAGCACAAGGAGCGCGCCTCGGTCGGCCTCTACACCTATCCGGTGCTGATGGCGGCCGACATCCTGGTCTACAAAGCGACGCACGTGCCGGTGGG
>DATKPL010000161.1:0-6733 GCA_035524155.1 Rhizomicrobium sp. | reverse complement strand
CGCCGACAGCTTCAATGTGAGCTGCCGTGGCGACTCGCTGCGCGCCGCATCGGACTTCGCCGCCAAGGAGAAGGCCGAAGGCAAGGACGCCAAGGCGATCTCCGCCGACACCGACGCCGCTTACGCTTCCGGCAAGCTGACCCGCGCCCCCGCCGGCAGCATGATCTATGGCAAGAGCGGCAAGACCGAAGCGGAAGCGCGTGAGATGTGGGTGGTCCTGATGCCCAACGTGAAGGGCGAGGATCTGGGCCTTCCGACCAAGCGCATGAATGCGTCGTCGCCCTGGATGATGCGCTCGGGCACGCCCGGCGCGCACATCATGATGCCGCAGACGGCGTCGATGGACGACATGCCGCCGCCTCCGCCGAAGAAGATGTGAACATCGGCATCCAGACTTGACGACACGGCGCCCCTGAAAAGGCGCCGTGTTTGTTTCTAATGTCGAGAAATCCGTCTATGATCGGATTCAGTTCAGGGGAAAGCCAAAAGGAGGAATGGGAATGAAGAAGATTTTGCTCATGGCCGCGCTGATGTCGGCCGCATCGCTTGTGCCGGCACTGGCGCAATCGAAGGATGAATTGATCGCGCAGGCGGTGTCGGCCGCGCCCGAAGAACTGCGCGCGGGCGCTACCGTGGTGAATTACGACGCCAAGGGCGATCCGGTGATACTGCGCCAGGGCACCAACGACATCGTCTGCACGCCCAACCAGAACAAGGACAATTATTCGGTGAATTGCTACGCCAAGCTTCTGCGCGCGCAGCATGACCTCCAGGCCAAGGAAAAAGCGGAGGGCAAGGATCCCAAGACCATCGCCGCGGATGTCGCCGCCGCGTTGGCTTCGGGCAAATTGCCCAAGCCCACCACGGGTACGACCATGTACATGCTGATGGGCAAGACCCAGGCCACCGCGCGCGGCATGTGGGTGGTGCTGGTGCCGGGCATGACCGCCGCCGAAAGCGGTCTTCCCACCAAACCCACCGCGGCGGGTACGCCCTGGCTGATGCGGGCCGGCACGCCGGGCGCGCATATCCACATCCCGCAGGCCGCAGCTGCAGGCTGATTCCAGATCATCGGAAGCTGGAGAGGGCCGCGGTTCGCCGCGGCCCTTTTCTTTGCAGGGCGCCTTGTCAGAACATCCGTCCGCCATTGGGAACGGGCAGGGACGGGTGGAGCAGCACCACTTCACCGTCCTGATCCGGCACGCCCAGGGTCAAGACCTGCGACATGAATTTGCCGATCTGGCGCGGCGGAAAATTCACCACAGCGATCACCTGCTTTCCCACCAGCGACTGCGGCGTGTAGTGGCGGATGATCTGGGCGGAGGAACGGCGGATGCCGATCTCCGGCCCGAAATCGATGGTGAGCTTGAGCGCGGGCTTGCGCGCTTCGGGAAATTCCTCGGCGGCGATGATTGTGCCGGCCCGGATGTCCACTTTCATGAAATCGTCAAACGCGATCTCAGCCATGGAGCGTATCCTCGAGGATCTTGAGCGCCGCGTCCGGCCCCTCGGCCAGGTGATAAAGATCGAAGATCATCGCTTTGGCGAAGCCGCGCTCGACAATGGCGCGCAGCATGGCGTCCAACGCGTCGAAATAACCGTCCACATTCACCACCACGATGGGTTTTTTATGTACGCCCAGCTGCGCTTCGGTTGCGACCTCGAAGAATTCGTCGAAGGTGCCCAAGCCCCCCGGCAGCACCAGGAACGCATCCGACATTTTCAGCATCAGCGCCTTGCGCTCCTGGATATGGGGCGTGACGATGAGTTTTTCCTCTTCCGACACCGGCGGCTCCAGCGCCTGAAGGAAGGCCGGCATGATGCCCTGGACCGCGGCGCCCCCCGCCTCGGCGGCCCTCGCCACTTCGCCCATCAACCCGTTGCCGCCGCCGCCGAACACCAGCGACCAGCCTCTCTCGGCGATGCCTTCGCCCATCACGCGCGCGGCGTGGCGGAAGCGCGGATCATGCCCGAAGGACGAGCCGCAGAAGACGCAGATGGCGTGGCTTTTCTTCTTTTCCATATCGGGAATGGGGTTGCGTGGCGGGCGTCACCTACCTAAACAGGTCTGACATTTTTTCAAGTGCATCCATTATAACGCTTCTTTCAGGGAGAGCTCCTTGCCGCGCCGGCATTTGATGGCCTGGCTTATCGTCATTTTCGTCATCGCGATGATCGCCCTCATCGCGGGCTATATGACGTTCGGCGGCGCCAATATGGGACGCTAGAGGATGGCTCCCCGTTCTGCCGTGGAAGAAGGCGATAGCGGCCCGTCGTTCCGGCCGCTCTGGACCTTGATGCCGTATCTCTGGCCCAAGGGGCGGCCGGATCTGCGCACCCGGGTGATCGTCTCGATCGTCTTCCTGGTCCTGGCCACCGGCTTCACCAGTATTTATCCCCTGTTCCTGGGCTGGGCGGTGGACCGGCTCAAACCCACGCCCGCCAATATCGCCATCGGCACAGTGCTGGGTTTGGTCGTGGCTTATGCGATCTCGCGGATCATGATGCAGGCCTTCGCCCAGTTGCGCGACGGCGTCTTCGCCAAGGTCCAGTACCACGCCATGCGCGAAGTGGCGGTCGAGACTTTCGCCCATGTCCATACCTTGTCGCTGCGTTTTCACCTGGAGCGCAAGACCGGCGGCTTGTCGCGCATCATCGAGCGCGGCACCAGGGGCATCGACACGCTGTTGTCGTTCGCCCTGTTCAGCATCTTCCCCACCATCCTGCTGCTGGCGGTCTATACCGCGATGCTGCTGATCGACCTCAATATCTGGGTGGCGATCACGACGCTTGCCATGGTTGTGGCCTATGTCTGGTTCACCTTCTGGATCACCCGCTGGCGCATCCAGTTCCGCCGCGAAATGAACCAGTCCGACACCGACGCCAACACCAAGGCGGTGGACTCCCTGCTCAATTTCGAGACTGTCAAATATTTCAACAACGAGACGCATGAGACGCGCCGCTACGACGCCTCGATGGAGAAATTCGCGCGCGCCTCGATTCAATCCGAGATTTCGCTGGCCTATCTCAACACCGGCCAGGCGGCGATTATGGCGGTGGGGCTGTGCATCGTGATGGCGCTGACGGCGATCGGCATCAGCAAAGGGCAGTTCTCCGTCGGCCTGTTCGTGACCAGCAACGCCATCCTGATCCAGCTTTACCAACCCTTGAATCTGCTGGGCACGGTCTATCGCGAGATCACCCAGGGCCTGGTGGACATGGAGGCGATGTTCCGCCTGCTCAACCAGCCACAGGAGGTCAGGGACAAGCCCGATGCCCGGCCCCTGATCGTCAAGGGCGGCGAAATCCGTTTCGATAATGTCGTGTTCAATTACGATCCCGAACGCACGGTGCTGAAAGGCATCAGCTTCACCGTGCCCGCCGGCAAAACGGTAGCGGTGGTAGGGCCGTCCGGCGCCGGCAAATCCACCATCAGCCGCATTCTCTATCGCTTCTACGATATCCGCGAAGGCAAGGTGACGATCGACGGCCAGGATATCCGCGACGTGACACAGGCGAGCCTGCGCGCCGCCATCGGCATCGTTCCCCAGGATACCGTGCTGTTCAACGACACGGTGCGCTACAACATCGCCTATGGTCGGATCGGCGCCAGCGAAGCCGAAATCCGCGAGGCCGCCAAATTGGCCCAGATCGACAAATTCATCGTCGAACTGCCGCAAGGTTACGATTCCATGGTGGGCGAGCGCGGCCTGAAATTGTCGGGCGGTGAGAAGCAGCGCGTCGCCATCGCCCGCACCATCCTCAAGAATCCGCCCATCCTGCTCTTGGACGAGGCGACGTCGGCGCTGGACACGGGCACCGAACGCGAAATCCAGGGCGCGCTCAGCGACGTCAGCAAAGGCCGCACCACCCTGGTGATCGCGCACCGGCTTTCCACCGTGATCGACGCCGATGAGATTCTGGTCTTGGACCACGGCAAGATCATCGAGCGGGGGCGTCATTCGCAGCTGTTGGCGCTGAACGGCCACTACGCCTCGATGTGGAACAAGCAGCGCGAAGCCGCCGCCGCCCGCGAGAAGCTCAAAGAGGTGGAAAACGATCCGGACGTGGCGCCCGGCATTGCCAAAGCAGCGCCGGTTTAGGTGCGGCGCGATCCTCACGCTTCGACAGGCTCAGCATGAGGACGTCCTCACCCTGAGTTCGTCGAAGGGTGGAGGCCACGAAAATCTTTCAGCGGACTAGATAATCTCGACTCTATCCACTTCGACGCCCTTGTTGCCCTGGCGCGTTGAATAGCGGATGCGCTGATCCGGTTCGACCGACTGCACGCCCGAACGACGAAGCGCCGAGGCATGCAGATAGATGTCGCCCGAGCCGCTGTCCGGCATCACAAAACCGAAGCCCTTCTGGTCGTTGAAGAACTTGATCTTGCCTTCGACCATGGGCCCGGACGGTCCGCTGTCGCGATCGCGGAAATGTCCGCGGCCGCCGCCAAAGCCGCCCCCGCCGAAACGGTCACCGCCGCCAAAGCGATCGCCGCCGCCGAACCGGTCACCACCGCCGAAGCGGTCGCCGCCGAAATCGCGCCGCGGTCCCCGTGATGGCGCCTCGGCGGTGGAGAGGTCGACGCTATGGACGCTGACCACCTGCAGGCCGCGCTGGCTGTCTGCCAGGTCGCAGACGATGGTGGCGCCTTGCGGCACCTCGCTGTGACCGGCCGCCTGCAAGGCGGAAGCATGACAGAAGGCGTCGCCGCCATTGTCCAAAGTGATGAAACCGTAGCCCTTGGTCGCGTTGAACCACTTCACCTTGCCCGTCGCGGAAGTTTGCGCGAGGGGTCGCGACCCTTCGTTATCGAAATGTCCCATTGTAACCGACGCCACACCCCAAGCCGGTTGATGAATAAACGTGCCCCCACGTCCGGCTGTGCGCAGGGCGTATTGTGCTATGATGACTACAGAAACAAGAAACCCGCAAGCTGGCCCCAAGATGGCCTAAGCCGCTGGTTGCGCTGCGGAAAGTGCCGCTTCCATTACGCTGCACTGCAAAATCTGCTTGACTTTCAAAGGGTCAATCCCGATATAGCGCCCGTCACCGGCCGACCGCACAGGGCTTTTGGCTTCATCGCCGGGACATTTTTTTGAACCCCCGTTCCCTCCAATGTGCGTGGAAGACGGCAACCGCCGTATCTCGCGCGGGCCATGATGGCTGTCGCGCGGGTCTTCCGGTTTTAAGGACACTTGTGACTGACATGACTTTTTCCGCGCTTGGCGTTGCCGAGCCGATCCTCCGCGCGCTTGCCGCAGAGAATTACACCCACCCCACCCCTATCCAGGCGCGCGCCATTCCGGCGTTGCTTGCGGGCAAGGATCTTCTGGGCATCGCCCAGACCGGCACCGGCAAGACCGCCGCGTTCGGCCTTCCGCTTTTGCAGAAGCTGTCCATCGGCCATGTGCCGCCGCGTCCGCGCGAAGCCAAGGCGCTGATCCTGGCGCCGACGCGCGAACTCGCGGTTCAGATCGAACAGAGCCTTCGGACCTATGGCCGCTTCCTCAACCTGAAGCGCGCCGTGATCCTGGGCGGCGTGAGCCAGAATGCGCAGGTCGCCGCCATGAAACATGGCGTGGATATCCTGGTGGCGACACCGGGCCGTCTGCTCGACCTGGTGCAGCAGAAGCATATCCGGCTCGACGCCGTGCAGGTCTTCATCGTCGATGAAGCCGACCGCATGCTGGACATGGGTTTCATCCGCGATGTGCGCAAGATCGTGACGCATCTGCCCAAGGAACGGCAGTCGATGCTGTTCTCGGCCACCATGCCTGACGATGTGGTCAAGCTGGTGGGCGACATGCTGCGTGCGCCCGAGCGCATCGAAGTGACGCCGCAGGGCCGCACCGCCGATCGCATCGAGCAGAAGCTTTATCACGTCGCCGCGCAACAGAAGCGTCAGTTGCTGGTCGAGCTGCTGAAGGATCTGGCGATGAACCGGGTGATCGTCTTTACCCGTACCAAGCATGGCGCCAACAAGGTGGCCGAGCATCTGTCCAAGAACAAGATCGAGGCGGACGCCATCCATGGCAACAAGAGCCAGAATGCCCGCCAGCGGGCACTGGAAGCGTTCCGCTCGGGCAAGGTGCGCGTTCTGGTCGCCACCGACATCGCCGCGCGCGGCATCGACATCGACGATATTTCGCATGTGGTGAATTTCGAGCTGCCCAACGAGCCGGAGTCCTATGTGCACCGCATCGGCCGCACCGCGCGCGCCGGCGGCGAAGGCATTGCGATCTCGTTCTGCGATCCCTCGGAGCGCAATTACCTGCGCGATATCGAGCGGCTCACCCGCAACAGGATTGCCGTGGTCGAGCACGAACTGCCCGAATTGACCGATGCGCAAAAGGCGCAGGCCGAAGAGCAGCGCCGTCCGCACGGTCATCGTCACGGCAAGCCGCATGGCCACAAGGGTCATAAAGGCGGCCACAATCACGGTGGCGGTCACAAAGGCGGTGGCCATCATGCTGGGGGCCACAACGGCAATGGCCAGAAGCATGGCGAACAGGGCCATGACGGCGGCCGTCCGGCCAAGAAGCGCAATGGCTCACGTGGCCATTGGCATCGCAAGCGCGACGCCGCTTAACGGTTCATGACGGCGATCTTTGTCGATGGCGACGCCTGCCCAGTGAAGGCTGAGGTGGAAAAGGTCGCCACCCGGCACGGGCTTGACGTAACCATCGTGAGCAATGGCGGATTGCGCCCTTCGGCCAACCCGCTCGTC
>DATKPL010000160.1:0-3531 GCA_035524155.1 Rhizomicrobium sp. | reverse complement strand
TGAAATTCTGGCCGAACTTCCTTGCCGTGCTGGAACGCAACGCCGAGGTCAGGCGCGCCCCGCATCTGGCGGTGGCCGCGGCTCGCGCCGCCTTCTCGCTCTTCATCTCGGCGACGCCGGTCCGCGCCCTGGCGATCGCTTCATGAATGTGAGCGTTCAGGTCGATCTTACCAATTGCGACCGTGAACCGATCCATCTCCTGGGCAACGTCCAGCCTTTCGGATTCCTGTTGGGCGTGTCGCCGGAATGGCTGGTGGTGCACGCCTCCGAGAATGTGGAAAAATTCCTGGGCAAGCCGGTCCGCGACATTCTGGGCCGACCGCTGTCGGCGCTGCTCACGCCCGACGCCATCCACGCCATCCGCGGCCGGCTTCAGCTTCTGTCCGGGCCCGACGCCGTAGAGCGCCTGTTCCATCGCCCGCTGACGGAAGAGGGCCGCGAGTACGACATCGCCGTTCATCGCACCGGCCAGGCGATCTTCATCGAAGCCGAGCCCAGCGCGCCGGCGGAAGAAGTGGATCCCATCTCGCTGGTGCGCACCATGCTGATGCGCGTCCAGGCCGCGCCCAATTTCGACAAATTCTGCTACGAAGCGGCGCGACAGCTGCGCGCGCTTCTGGGCTACGACCGGGTGATGATTTATCGCTTCGACCAGGACGAAGCGGGCGAAGTGATCGCGGAATCCGCCAAGCCCGGGCTGGTGAAATTCTTAGGGCTGCATTATCCCGCGTCCGACATCCCGCGCCAGGCGCGCATTCTTTATGCGCGCAACCTGCTGCGCATCATTCCCGACATTCATTGCCTGCCGTCGCCCATCGTGTCCGACGGCGCCCATGGCGAGAAGCCCGTGGACCTGTCGATGAGCATGTTGCGGTCGGTCTCGCCTATTCATATCGAGTATCTCAACAATATGGGCGTGGGCGCGTCGCTTTCTGTTTCGATCGTGCATCATGGCAAGCTCTGGGGCCTGTTCGCGTGCCACAATATGAACGCGCTCCATGTGAGCTATGAGCGCCGCTCGGCGGCCGAATTGTTCGGGCAGATGTTTGCGCTTCTGCTGGAAAGCCGCGAGCGCGCGGGGGAAGCCATTCTCGACAGCCGCGCCCAGGAGGCCCAGACGCGCCTGGTCAATCTCCTGGCCGGCCAGTCCTTCACCGTTTCGGGCCTGGCGCAGCAACTGGCCGCCTTCTCTCAGATCATCCCCTTCGACGGCGTGGCGGTGGCGATCGACGAGCAGGTGTTCCAGGAAGGCGTCACGCCGACTTACGAAGAGACATTGTCGCTGGTGCACGGACTGATGGAGAAAGGCGATACCCGCGTCTTCGCCACTCATGCGCTGAGCCGCTGGGACGAGGCAGCGCACGGCTATCAGCAACGAGCCTGCGGCATGCTGACGATCCCTGTGTCGCGCCGTCCCCGCGATTATGTGATCTTCTTCCGCAAGGAATTCGCCCGCACCGTGCAATGGGCGGGCGACCCCACCAAGCCCGCGCAACTGGGTCCCAATGGCGTGCGTCTAACGCCGCGCAAAAGCTTCGAAGCCTGGAGCGAGACTGTGCGCGGGCAATCCAAGCCCTGGACGGCGATGGAGATCCGCCTGGCCGAAAGCCTGCGCGTCACGTTGCTGGAGGTGATCCTGCGCCTGGCCGAAGCCGCGGCGCAGGAGCGTAAATCCTCCAACGAGCGCCAGGAATTGCTGATCGCCGAGCTCAATCACCGGGTGCGCAACATCTTGAGCTTGATCCGCGGCCTGATCTCGCAAGGCCGTGAGCGTGCCACCACGCTGGAAGAATTCGCTTCCGTGATCGGCGGGCGGGTGCAGGCGCTTGCGCGCGCCCATGACCAGATCACCATCGACAATTGGGGTCCGGCGTCGCTGCGCACCTTGTTCACGGCCGAGACCGCCGCCTATCTCAACAACAAGGCCGACCGCGTGGTGCTGGAAGGGCCCGACATATTGCTGGAGCCGCGCGCCTTCTCGACCTTGGCACTGGTGACGCACGAGCTCCTCACCAATTCAGCGAAATATGGCGCGCTCGCCGACAGCGTGGGGCGCGTGAATGTGCGCTGGGGCATCAGCGAGAACGGCCAGTTGCGCATCCGCTGGCAGGAAGAGGGCGGGCCGCCGGTCCAGGCGCCGACCCGGCGCGGCTTCGGCTCGACGGTGATCGAGCGGTCGATTCCCTTCGATCTCAATGGCGAGGCCAATGTGCAATTCGCGCTGGCTGGCGTGAAAGCCGAATTCACCATCCCCGCCAATTTCGTGAAGATCCCCCGTGAGCCATTGCCGATTCATCAGCATGCTTCGTCGGTGGTGCGTGACGTCCGCCTGAGGGGCCGCGCCATGGTGGTGGAAGACAATATGATCATCGCACTGGACGCCGAATCCACCCTGGAGGCGATGGGCGCCGAGGGCGTGGAAGTGGTGCCCAGCGTGGCCGAAGCCCTGCGCGTGATCGACAAGGCGCCGCCCAGCTTCGCCGTCCTGGACGTCAATCTGAGCAGTGAATCGAGCTTTCCGATCGCCGACCGGCTGATGGCGCTGGGCGTGCCCATCGTTTTCGCCACCGGCTATGGCAAGAATGTGGAATTCCCGGAGCGCTTTGCCGATGTGCCGGTGGTGAGCAAGCCTTACAATGAGGATTCACTGGCGCCTCGCATTGCCCAGGCGTTGGACCGCCAGAAAATGGTCAACGCCTGAAAACGACTTCGCCGCCGGATGACAGGCTGGTCGAAACCGGACATGGTTGGCGGGCGAAATCGGGGATCGCTGATGATCGAAGGCTCCTGTCATTGCGGGAAAGTACGCTGGCGCTTTGAAGGCGAACCCGAGAGCGCCACGGCCTGCAACTGC
Source organism: Rhizomicrobium sp. (assembly GCA_035524155.1). GTDB lineage: Bacteria > Pseudomonadota > Alphaproteobacteria > Micropepsales > Micropepsaceae > Rhizomicrobium. The sequence continues at coordinate 677 of DATKPL010000160.1, read as the reverse complement.
ACGGTCTGCCGCCGCTACGGCGCGCTCTGGATTTACGGTTTTGAAGGCGAGGGCGTCGCGCTCACCGGTCCGACCCAAGTTTATACAAGGGGCGAAGGCGCCCTGGGTTTTCATTTCTGTCCCGCATGCGGCTGCGTCGCCGCCTGGCGCGGAATCAAACCCAGGCCCGACGGCCGCCGCCGCATGGGCGTGAATGTGCGGATGGCCGATCCCGAGGCGGTTGGCCACATCCCGATCGAGCATTTTAACGGGTTGGACTGGACGGATGGGGTGCGCGACGGCCGTTCTGTCGCACATATGTGGTTCTGACCCCTTTGTCATTCCTGCCCAAGGCATTCTAGGCTTCGCCCAAAACAGGGTGGGCACGATGCGCAAGGGAATCTGGATCGCCGGTATTGGCGCAGTGCTGGCCGGGCTATTTGCCTGGCAGATGGCGGATGCGGCAGCGCCGGCCGCCGATCCGTCACTGGTCATGACGACTGACGGACAACTGCACGGCAGGATTGAAGGCGATGTGGTTGGCTTCATGGGCGTGCCGTTTGCAGCGCCGCCTGTGGGGGCCTTACGCTGGCATGAGCCCATGCCGGTCAAGGCCTGGAAGGGCGCGCGTGACGCAAGCCGTTTCGGCGCGCCTTGCGCGCAGGCCGCGATGGGTTGGAACGACAATGTCGCCGCCA